>NZ_MUFF01000019.1:0-51340 GCF_001996105.1 Salinivibrio sp. IB643 | reverse complement strand
CATAATAAGCTAACTCTTGTTTGCGTAATACGGGTTCGAGACCCAGTCGAGTATTCGAGTTTGGTGCTTGGAGTTCTAAGGTGCGTTCATGTTTGTTATCGGTCTCTCGACAGAGGAGCCAGCGTTCAATCGAACTGCACATTAGAAAGCTTTAGTTGCAGCTAAAGCCTGGGTCTCACTTTACCCAAATACGGGTGAGATTATCCATACAAACAATTTAAGAGTGATTCAGCACGCTTGGCATTTTTGGTTTGGGCCTAATTCAGTGATTACGGTGGTCAAGTTAAGTGTTGTGCTTGCGTGCTTCACACCTTAATTGGGCGTTATGCAACTAAGGAGTAACATTGATAACATTTTTATTTGGTGCAGGGGCTAGTTATGGTTCGGGTAAAACCGAGCCTTACAATCCTCCATTAGGTAATTACCTATACGATAATCTTGTTTCTCAAAAAGGTAGCTTTGGACAGTTACCAGAGAAATCTCACGAGGTGTTTCAACTACAAGGTTTTGAGGCAGGAATGGCAACGGTGTCTAACGACAGCCGAATAATTAATCCATTGCAAAAAGAAATAGCGTGTTATTTGTCAAAATTTCAAATAACACCTGAAAATGCTTATGTTAGGCTATTTAACAAAATTCAAAAGTTAATGCCTCGAATAAATATAGTTACACTTAATTACGATACTTTGATAGAGCAGGCTATAGCATCAGTGGGTTATCCCGTTGATTACAATGGTACTGGAGAAGGTGTTACTGTTCTTAAACCTCATGGTTCATCTAATTTTTTGCCTAGGATGCCAAGTAGTTGGAACATAAGTGGCAACGTAATGGTTGATTGCGGGACGTTCTTCGATGGCTTTCCAACTGATGCGGTGGCTACAAACCAAGAGGTCGTTCAATGGTGCAATGATCCACGTAATAGTGATTTAAGTCCCGCCTTGTCGATGTATGAAAAAGGAAAACGCGTAGTTGTTAACTCAAGTTTAATAGACAATATTCAAAAGCAGTACAGTAATGTTGTGGCTAACTCTAAGTTTATTATTCTTGTCGGCATTAAGTACATTGAGCACGATACTCATATTTGGCAAGCTTTAGAGGAAAGTAGTGCAACTTTACTTGTTGTAGACCCCTATCCTCAAGACACGATCAATTGGCTATCAGTAATAAATCGAAGTAACGCCGAGGTAATTAACTCAGGTTTTGACACTGCAGTATGGGAAATTACAAAACGTGTAAAAAGGTTTGCGTGCGAAGTTGCATAACAAATAAGAATAAGTGTCGCGCAGCCGACACTTTATTTGGGTGTTGAACAAGCCCGTTGCTTTATTAAGTAAATAGCTCGAATGCGCATAGGTGGGTGCTGCGTCTGGCACTTTTTTCAGCGCGAGCGCAGCCAAGAAGTGAGCAGATAAGACATCACTTCAATACGTTACGTTAACGATGTGGTTTTTGTTGGTTTGCTCTCCTGTGTTTGAGTGAACGCCATTCTCCTTATTCTGTTCGCCTTTCGGCTACCTCGGTCGTGTCACGCCCACGCAGACCATGAGCCGCTCCCCGCATGTAGGACAACATCGTGTCGTATGCTGCTCAGGGGCCGCCTCAACGGGCAAGGTCTGGTGTACCATGTGAAGCAACATACGTTGAATATGGTATCGCTTGTGTTTGGCGCTGCCATGCAATAAGCCATAGTCACGCACGCGTTGTAGCCCTTTGAGTAAGACATGCTGAAGTATTAACATCAGGGACTGATTGGTAGGCAACGAGCGGGTCGCCGATTGATTTGTCTGGCTGTCGGTGTACCGGAAGGTCACCTGATGGTCACTGATGTCGATGATATCTTTGTCGGGCGTGCGGATAAAGATACTGTTGATTGGCAGAGTAGGAAGAAACATAGGCGTTATACGCCAAAGATTGGGTTCACATCTATACTCTTATGCAAGATTCTGATGATCTGGATGTTTTGGCTACCAATTTGTTGATAAAAAATAACATGGCTTCCTTGTGGAAATTTTCGGTAGCCATCTCTGATTTCATCACAAGTTTTACCAATATCAGGATTTTCAGCGAGTAGCCAAAATGATTCATCGAATTGTTTGAGGTAAATATTACGTTGCTCGCGGCCCCACCTGCGGGAGGTAAACAAGGCAATGTCTTTTAAATCAGACTTTGCCTTGTTGGTTAGTTGAAATGGTTTCATTTTCCCTCTTCGCTATCTAGTTCACTGATAAACGAATCGAGGTCATAATCAGCCATACCACTTTCTTCACCTTCAACGAGTAGTTGTCGCAAAGTGTTTATTTTCGTTTCTTGTGTTTCGAGTAAACGTAGAGCGGAACGAATTACTTCACTTGCTGAGCCATAGCGTCCACTTTGGATTTGGTTACTGATGAAGCTATCAAAGTGTTCGCCGAGAGTGATGCTAGTATTTTTAGCCATTGCAATCTCCTAATACCAAATAGTACCTAATTATGGTATTAATTTGAGGTGATCGCAAGTGGCGCACAACAAACGAGAATAAGTGTCGCGCAGCCAAAAAGTGGGTAGATAGGCTGTCACGCCCACGCAGACCATGAGCCGCTCCCCGCATGAAGGATAACATCGTGTCGAATGCTGCTCAGAGGTCGCCTCAATGGGCCAGATCTGAACAACTATCCTGACATCGGGAGATTCAGTGCTGTCCATATTGTGGTGAGAAGTTAGAACGAGAACTTACCCAGCAAAAGCAACCTTACTATTACCATTTCGGCGCTTGCTAATTAGGCTGCTGATCTATGTTTTTTTAGTACGTTGTCAATCACTCGTTTTTGGCGAGGTTTTTATCTCACATTGCGCCGTCTCTGAGCATTGAACTTACGATCACCGTCATATTACCAACGGTGCAGGTTCATTCTTTTAATGCGATTTATTACGCAATTTGGATCGCCTGCTATCGAAGAAGGACGATGAGGATCAGTCAAGCCTGAAGTGATGACTTTGCCTTAAATGAACACAATTGATAGGGAATAGAGAGTAAACCTGATATGATCCATGTCTTCCAGTTTTCACGTTGATACCACTGGATTTACCTAAGACTAGGAACTATTTTGACCAATAATGACATTTTACGCCGTGTACGCTATACATTTGATTTAAAAGATAATGTAACAACTGAGATCTTCGCTTTAGCCGATTATACAGTGACCAATGATCAAGTCAGTCGCTGGCTGAAAAAAGAAGACGATGAATATTTTGTTAAACTTAGCGATACAGAACTAGCGATATTTCTGAATGGCTTTATCAATCTTAAACGTGGTAAACGAGACGGTGAGCAGCCTAAGCCAGAGCAAAGGCTAAGTAATAATATCGTTTTTCAAAAATTACGCATTGCTTTGAACTTAAAAGCAGAAGATATTTTAGATATTCTGCAGCTTGCCGATTTTCGCTTAAGTAAGCATGAGCTCAGTGCCTTTTTCCGTAAACCGGATAATAAGCACTATAAAGAGTGCAAAGACCAAGTGCTGCGAAACTTCTTATCAGGCCTCCAGCGTCAGTTACGTCCAAGTAGTGACCAATTCGATGTGGAATAAGCGATAACACTGTCAAATAGCTTCCTCATCTGCGTGCCTAGCAGCATGAGGATGACTATTTACCAGRAACACGTATAAAAGGAATGTTTGTGTGAAAAGTAATTGTGTTCTATTTTTAACATTCACAGTAATGCTGCCATGTTTTAGTACTGTGGCTGCAGAGCTCCCCATTAAAAAGCAGAACCTAATGGGGCAGTGGACATGCTCGTTTACCATGCAAGGTGATAAAGTCTACAAAGAGCAATGGACATTAAAAGATAACAACGCGTTCTCACTACAAGGACGTGTTGAATATTTTCTTGGCGAAAAGAATGCGCACTTTTTATATGATGCGACAGGTGAATGGGAGTTAATCAACGAGACAATTAAGTTGGTTTACAATCCGTTTGAGTTTCAGAGCAAAGACAGCTTCAGTCAAGATTATATCTCCGATATTGAAACCGTATACATTACACCGGCATGGAATGGCACACGACGATTTCAGTACGACGTTGAAGCGTTGTCAGCATCACGTATGCAAATCGGCGATGACTACGATAGCTGGCAATGTAAAAGAAACAAACGTGCGAATTAAACGGCTAAAACTACTTTGTTGATAACTCGCGCAACGTGCCAAACCGCGAATTAGGTAGAAAGATCAAGGATGCTAATGAATACAGAACAACAGGAATACTTAAACGCCTACCTTGCCACTTTAAGTGACGAAGAACGTCAGGCCGTGCCTGAAACCATTGCCGAGTACTTTTGCGCGGATGAATACAACGCCAATGAATGCGCTCGTTTGATTGACCAAGGCATTAAACGCGCATCGTGTAGCTTAAAAGTCTGCTATGAGATAGAAAACGAACCCTACCCACAAGTGGGCCGTTTAACTGTGGTGCTTAACTGGGCGCAGCAGCCGGTTTGTATTATTAAAGTAACTGAAGTGAGCGAGTGCCCGTTTGATCAAGTGACTGCTGAATTTGCCGCAGCGGAAGGTGAAGGCGACAAGAGCTATGCGTGGTGGCGGCAGGCACATCTTGCATTTTTTGAGCAGGAAGGGCGAACACTCGGCGTGCCGTTTACAACCCAATCCCCTTTGGTGTTAGAGCGCTTTGAGAAAGTCTATCCGCTTGATAACCATGAAACTGAGCAGGTAAGCGCATGATAAAACAAGTCGGTCAAACATCCATCCAACCCGAACACTTGGCCCGCTGTCACTGCGGGGCGGTTGTGTTAAGCGAATAACCACTAAACATGTTCTTTAAGTTGTACATGTCTTGTTTGTTGCTCTATACTTCGATGTTGTACGAATAGGAGTGATCCGATGAAAATTATTTCGTTTACTGAAGCGAGAAATGGCCTCAAAACGGTATTAGATGGAGTGGTTGATGACGCTGATACCGCTGTCATTACCCGACGTGATGCAGAGGATGCGGTGGTGATGTCGCTTGATTACTACAACAGCCTTATGGAAACCGTCCATCTGTTGCGCTCGCCCGCCAATGCTGAGCACCTAAATCGCTCCATTACTCAGTACAAGATGGGGAAAGCGATGGAGCACGCGTTAGTCGACGACGATGAGTAGTCGCTTACTTTGTTGGACGGATGATGCGTGGAGTGGCTACGTGTACTGGCAAAGTCAGGATAGAAAAACACTCAAGCGAATCAACAAGCTTATCCTCGATGTAAAACGAACGCCATTCGAGGGAATAGGTAAGCCCGAAGCACTAAAAGAAAACCTGACCGGCTTTTGGTCGCGGCGTATTGATGATACCAATCGGCTGGTTTACGCCGTGGATGATAGGTCTATTACGATCCTATCTTGCCGATATCACTATTAGTCACCTAGCGCCTACGGTGCATAATGGCACAATGGTTGAGGCGTCATGCTCACCACTCTCAATAAAAGTCACGCCTTATAATGCCTCTGGATAGTGTGTTTTCAGTAACTCTTCGACTACCGCCAGGTTCTGTCCGAGCTTTCTCAGTGCCAGCAAACGTGTTTTGCTAAATTTAGCGTCTTTAGGTACCAAGCGCATGATGTAGGCAGCGCGTTTGCCGTGGGAATTGAATGCGTTGTGATCCCAAGTGTAGCAATTCAGTGAGTCAAACACATAAACTCCCTTCTATCTTAAACTCCCTTCTATCTTAGGGCCTTGGTTCGTCAACACGGTCAATTTAGCGTAGGATGCCAGTAATCCAGTCACATGTAGCTGTTTATGACTATTGAAGTAACAAACGTGCCAACCTCCGATGTTACCTGCGCGACGTGTAAAGCGTGTTGCTGTCGCTTAGAGGTGATGCTGATTACCGATACCGGTGTACCGAGAGAGCATATTGAAATCGATGCTTGGGGCGGAGAGGTAATGAAACGGCTTGACGATGGTTGGTGCTCGGCGGTTGATCGAGACACGTTTATGTGCACGATTTATGAAAATCGGCCTTGGATTTGTCGAGAGTTTGAAATGGGCTCAGATGAATGCATCGATGAGCGTAAAAACATGTAACCACGATTCACCGTGAAAAAAGAGGGCCTGTTGAACAAACTGGCCCTCTTTTTTTATTTTTTGATCGCGCGAGGGCGGCCGTTCTCATCAATGGCAACATAGTTAAATGTTGCATGACTGACCTTATTACGATCACCAATTTCATCATGGCTGACGGGCTTAACCCATACCTCGAGTTCAATGGTTATCGACGTATTGCCGATACGTTGGCAGGTACCGTAGCAGCAGACCACATCGCCGACGCTCACCGGTGATTTAAAGGTAATGTCATTGACTGAGACAGTCACAACGCGACCGCCTGAGATTTCTTTCGCCAAAATGGCGCCGGCCAGATCGAGCTGAGACATAATCCAGCCACCAAAAATATCACCATTGGCGTTAGTGTCCGCAGGCATCGCTAATGTACGAAGTAGCAGTTGGCCGCGTGGGCAGTTGTTTTTATTGTCAGACATGGCTCTCTTCACATCTTATTGAAAAGGGGCAATGCGCCCCTTTTTTACAGTACAAGATAAGAATTGTGACCGCTAACACAGTATTCGGGCAAGTTTTTATTGGTCTGATAAGCGTTAAACCCAATCCCAGCCGAAGACCAACAGCATTAAAATGGGGCAAATAACACGCACATAGCCGGGCCAAATTTTCCAGAACCAGGTGTCGCCCAGTTCAGGACTGCCTTGCACCAACTCTTTTAATATTTCGTTGCGGTGCCATAGCCAACCGGCGACAAGCGCAAACAGTAGGCCAAGAATTGGCTGTGCGTATTCGGTGGTCACGGTGACGACCAAGCCAAACAGCTCGCCAAAGTTGTAGACGATGATGGCCGAGGCGGCGGTGATCAGGCTTCCTATCCACCAGACCGCTTTTTCTCGTGATTGTTTCAGCTCTTCGGTCGCACAGGCGACAGGCACTTCAAGCATGGAAATCGCCGAGGTGAGTGCCGCAATCACCATGAGCAGGAAGAAGGCAAAACCGATGAATAAGCCCGCCGAGCCCATGGTGTCAAACATGGCCGGTAATACGCTAAATACCAGGGTGTCGCTGCTCAGCAATTCGCCCGCTTCGCTGTATATCGCCACCCCATTGTGCTGTGCCACAAACATGGCGGGCATGATCAGTAGCCCCGCGGTAAAGGCAATGCCCGTATCGAGTAACGCAACTTGCGCGGCCGTTTTAGGAATGCTGGCAGATTTGGATAAGTAAGAGCCGTAGACCATCATCACGCAGACACCGAGCGATAACGAGAAGAAGGCTTGTCCCATGGCACTCACAACCAGGCTAGGTGACAGGTGTGACATATCGGGGATCAGGTACATTTTTAAACCGTCGATCGCACCCGGTTGGAACAAAATGTACACCACCATGACCACGAACAACAAAAACAGGACGGGCATAAGGCGGGATGACCAACGTTCAATGCCGTTAGCAATGCCATTGCGCACAACCAGGATGGTCGGCACCATAAAACACAGCATCAATACCAGATTTCGGGTATCGCTAAATGATTCTAACCAGGTTGCTGTTTCGGTAAAGCCCAATGCGGTCAGTAAAGGCGAGACCATAAACCCGACCAGCCAGCCAGCGACAATGGCATAGAAGCTCAGAATACCCGTCGCTCCCAGCATACCGACTAAGCCGAGCAGGCGGCCCAACCACTTGTGTCCGCCGGCAACCGACGACAAAGAGCGAACAGGGTTGGCATTACCGTAACGGCCAATAGTGAGTTCTGCTATTAAAAGAGGGTACGCTAGGATAAAAACCATTAGCAGATAAATGAATAGAAAAACGGCGCCGCCGTTAGAGGCGGTTTGGGTCGGGAATCCCCAAATGTTGCCTAGCCCAATGGCTGAGCCTGCTGCCGCCAAAATAAACCCAATGCGGGATGAAAATTGTGCGCGTTGTGTGTTTGCCATACCTACTCGTTATCGTTTGCGATAATTAATTGATTTTTTTAACGACACCTCAGGATGTCGTCGTTGATGAAACTGTCAAAGGTGTAAACTTTTTATTACGAACTTGGATGAGTGATTCCCAGCTCAAAGACTCGTAAGTAAAACAGTTTATGCGTAGAATTTGAAGATCTTGCCGTATGTAATGCCTAAAATAAGCATAATTTCCCCATATTCTTCCTGCTTGTGATGACTTCTTCGACAGTGATAAGCGCGATTCGCTACCTATAGTGAGTATCACAGTGACTTTCTCTGCTGCAATTACTGATTTAACAATCTAGCAACATTGCGGTGAGTTGTCACAATTATATGAATGACTGCGCTAATATAAGCGCCAATGATGTGCGTTAACTCACTGTCGAGTCTGATTTTGTCATAACCTAAAGACAAGGGATTGCTTGCACCCGCTCAAAACCTAGGCAGAATGGAAGAGCTAGCGGGTTAACCCTTTATTAATGACTATCAAGGTGTGCACTTGGGCATGGAAAAAGTCTACGAAATCCTTACCGTACTGTTGTTGTTACTGTACTGGTTAACAATTGCGGGTGTAACGATACGCGTGGTATTCAAGCGACGCGCACTGGGCGTGTCGATTGCTTGGCTGATGATTATCTATATTCTGCCGATTGTGGGGGTGATTGCGTACCTGCTTTTTGGAGAATTGAACTTGGGGAAAACCCGAGCCGTGCGGGCGAAAGCGATGTTTGAGCCTTATCGTCAGTGGCTGTTAAGTTTACAAGCGTGTCCCGCGCACCGCCCCCATCATATTAATGAGCAATCCCACCATGTGAACCGGCTCTGTCATGCTCGAATTGGTGTCCCTGAGCTCACGGGCAATCAATTGGCGTTGAAAACGGAACCGGCAGAGATCCTTAAATCTGTGGCACTCGACATTCGTCAGGCGCAAAAAAGTGTGGATATGGTGTTTTATATCTGGCATCCGGGCGGGCACGCTGATGAGGTGGCGCAGGCGGCGTGCGATAAAGCAAAACAGGGCATTCCAGTGCGGATCATGTTGGATTCTGCAGGGAGTAAAGCTTTTTTCCGTAGTAAATGGCCTCATGCGATGCGCGAGGCCGGGGTTGAGCTGATAGAAGCACTGGCGGTGAACCCGTTCAGGATGTTCTTTCGTCGCCTCGATATTCGCCAGCATCGTAAAGTGGTTATTATCGATAACCAACTGGCTTATACCGGCTCGATGAATATGGTCGATCCACGATTTTTCAAGCAAAATGCGGGTGTTGGTCAGTGGGTCGATGTGATGGTTCGCGTGTCGGGGCCGACGGTATCGGTGCTTAGCAGCGTATTTGCCTGGGACTGGGAAGTTGAAACCGGCATTCGTGACCTGCCCAGTGCGCCCGAATGCTTGATGATAGAAGATCATCAACATGCCAATCATGCCGTACAAGCGATTCCGTCGGGGCCTGGATTGCCTGAGGGAATGATCCAACAAGTGCTCACCTTGGCCATTCACCAAGCGGAAACCAGTATTACGATTACCACGCCTTATTTGGTCCCCAGTGAAGGCCTGATGGTCAGCCTGCAAACCGCGGCGCAACGCGGTGTGAAAGTGACGATCATTGTGCCGGAAAAAAATGATTCGCTGATGGTGGAGTGGGCGAGTCGCTCATTTTTTGAGGACTTGATGTCAGCCGGGGTAGACATCTATCGCTTCAGTGGTGGCTTATTGCATACCAAATCTGTGCTGGTGGATGAGCAGTACTGCCTCGTGGGCACGGTGAACCTCGATATGCGCAGCCTATGGTTAAACTTTGAATTGACTTTGACTGTCGATGACCCTGAATTTTGTGCTGCTATTAACCAATTACATCAGGATTATCTGGCTCAGTCTTCGCGCGTGAACCCTGAGAGCTGGCAACAAAGGCCGGTTTACCTCAAACCTATCGAGCAGTTTTTTTATATGTTTAGTCCGCTGTTGTAAAAAAAGCCCACCATGGCACGACTTGCCTGGTGGGCTTTTTGCTATCGGTACTGATGACGACAAGCGACTGAAAGCTACGAGGCGTGTGCTGTTGCCGCTTTCATGGCTCGGACAAACTCAGTAAGCGCGTTGAGCATAGTCGGCACGTCGTGCTGATGGGTTTCAATAATTTTCACCACCGCTGAGCCTGATATTGCACCGGCGGCTCCGGCCACAATGGCTGCCTTGACTTGCTCAGGGGTTGAAATACCAAACCCAAGTAGCGGGCGCGGTGCTTGATGATGAAGTAGGGTGCCTAGCAAGTGCTCGACCGGTGTGCCGGCTTTGGCTTCCGCACCTGTTACCCCGGCGCGCGATACCAAATAGGTATAGCCACGACCCAGCTCGGCCACTTTGGCGAGGGTTTTATCGTCCGCATTGGGTGGGGCGATAAAAATCGGATCGATACCGTGCGCTAGGGCGTGATCACGAAAGGGGGCAGATTCAGAAATCGGGGCATCGGCGATAAGCACCGAGTCGACGCCAACCTCAGCGCAGCGGGTGTAAAATGTTTCGATACCCCGTGCATAGACTAAGTTGGCGTACATTAATAACCCAATGGGAATCGTGGGGTGCTTGGCACGAATGGTCGCTAACATGTCAAAACAGGTATCGGGTGTGGTGCCTGCTTTTCGTGCTCGGATGGTGGCGTCTTGAATGGTCGGCCCATCAGCGAGCGGATCGGAAAATGGCATGCCGAGCTCTAGGGCATCCGCGCCACCTTCAATCAAGGCATCGACCACGGCGAGCGATTGCTCAGGATTCGGATCCCCCAAGGTCACAAAGGGAACAAAGGCGCCTTGCTGTTTGGCATCCAAGTTTGCAAACATTGATGAGTATCGCGTTGATGGTGCCACCATTACAGCTCTCCTTTGCCTTCTAAAATCTCATAAACCGAAAAAATATCTTTGTCGCCTCGGCCCGATAAATTAACCACTAATATCTGCTCTTTATTGGGGTCGGCGGCGATCATTTTTTGCGCGTGTGCCAGGGCGTGGGCGGTTTCTAATGCGGGAATGATCCCCTCATTACGCGCCAGTGATTGAAAGGCTTCCAGCGCCTCGTCATCCGTGGCCGCCGGGTATTCAGCACGACCAATGGCGTTGAGGTGGGCATGTTGAGGTCCCACGGACGGGAAATCTAACCCCGCAGACACGGAATACGACTCCTCTACTTGGCCATATTCATCTTGCATTAATGGCGATTTCATCCCAAAGAAAATCCCGGGCTTGCCGTGTTTTAAGGGTGCGCCGTGCTGATCGGTATCGAGTCCTTTACCGGCCGGTTCCACGCCAATTAAGCGCACGTCTTTGTCTTCAATAAAGTCCGCAAACATGCCAATGGCGTTTGAGCCGCCGCCGACACAGGCGATCACCGCATCGGGCAAGCGGCCTTCTGCGCGCAGGATTTGTTCGCGGGTTTCTTCGCCAATAATGCGTTGAAACTCGCGCACAATGGTCGGGAAAGGATGAGGGCCGGCCGCGGTGCCGAGCAAGTAGTGCGCGGTATCATAGTTGGCAGACCAGTCGCGCATCGCCTCGTTACAGGCATCTTTGAGGGTCGAGGAGCCGGCGTGCACGGGGATCACCGTTGCGCCCATCAGCTTCATGCGAAACACATTGGGGCTTTGACGTTCAACATCCTTGGCACCCATATAAATGCGGCATTTTAGCCCCAACAGCGCACATGCGAGTGCGGTCGCCACGCCGTGTTGTCCGGCGCCGGTTTCGGCAATAATTTCTGATTTGCCCATGCGCTGAGCGAGCATCGCTTGGCCAAGCACTTGGTTGGTTTTGTGCGCGCCACCGTGGAGTAAATCTTCACGTTTGAGATAGAGTTTAGTCTTGGTGCCCTTGGTAAGATTACGGCATAACGTCAGTGCGGTGGGGCGTCCCGCGTATTCTTGCAATAGACGAATATAGTCGTCTTTAAAGGTGGGATCTTCTTGCGCATCAATAAACGCTTGCTCGAGTTGATCGAGCGCAGGCACCAAAATTTGTGGCACGTACTGGCCGCCAAATTCACCAAAATAGGGGTTAAGCTTGCTCATAATAATCCTTTTACGTCTTTAATTTGGTGCCGAGGTGCGTCGTTCACCCCGGCGTAATCACTCATCTCTGGACAATTAATAACGGCGTAGGGCACGAAACGCCGCGTTAAGCTTGTGGGCGTCTTTCACTCCGGGCGCATGTTCGACGCCGGAGTTAAAATCGAGCCCTAAGCAGCCTTGTGCAGCGGCCTTTGCGGCATTGTCGGGCGTCAAACCACCCGCAATCATCACTTTGTCTTTGGCCGCTTTTGGGATCAGGTGCCAATCAAAGGTTCTGCCGGTGCCGCCAGATTGCTGACCGACTCGGCTGTCGATGAGGTGGCGGTCTGCGTCGATGCCGTCTAACGCTGGGGCGACATCAGACACACCGTGCGCTTTCCACATTTCACAGTGGGTCGGAAGCCTTTCGCGTAGTGCTTGTAAGTACGCAGCATCTTCATCGCCATGTAATTGCACCGCGTGTAGGTTGAGCTGATGGGCATGCGCTGCGACTGTCTCTATTGCGTGGTTTTGGAACACGCCCACATAGCGAAGCGGCGCGCCTTGCTGTACACGTTCGGCCACGGCTGGGGTTACCGCGCGCGGCGAGTGTTCAACAAAAATGAGCCCGCCATAAACCGCGCCCGCGTCATAGGCGGCGAGGGCATCATCGGCTGAGGTTAACCCGCACACTTTGTTATCGCCCAAGATCACTTTACGTAGCGCAAGCGTGAGATCGGGCTCTGCCATTAAGGCACTGCCAATCAAAAAGCCGTCGGCGTAATCGGCGAGGTCGCGCACATGGCGGTGGCTATGAATGCCACTTTCTGAAATCACGATCGCTTTTTCCCCCACTTGCGGTGCTAAGCGTTTGGTGCGATCGCGATCAATACTTAAATCGCGCAAATTACGGTTGTTAATGCCAATCACCACCGCCCCTAAGGCATTGGCCCGCGCCAGCTCGTCTTCGGTACTCACTTCGGTAAGCACGCCAAGCTTTAAAGACTCGGCTAAATCGGCTAGCTCACGGTATTCGGCGTCGTCGAGCACTGACAGCATCAACAAGATCGCATCGGCTTGATAATGACGCGCGAGGTAAACCTGATACGGGTCGATAATAAAGTCTTTACACAGCACCGGCGCATCAACTTGGTCACGCACGATGGGGAGAAAATCAAAACTGCCCTGAAAGTAGTCTTCATCGGTGAGTACCGAAATCGCCGTGGCGAATGGCTTGTATGCTTGCGCAATGGCTGCTGGATCAAAATCGTCTCGAATCACTCCTTTCGAGGGCGAGGCTTTTTTGCACTCCAAGATAAACTGCGAGCCCGGTGCGGCTAACGCAGCACGAAAATCACGATCGCTCGGCGTCAGTTGGTCGACAAAGCTTTCTAACGGCTGGGCTTTTTTGCGGGCGGCGATCCAGCGTTTTTTGTCATCGACAATGCGGCCTAAAATGGTGTCGTTGAGGGCTGACGTGGTCATACTGCGCTCCTTTGTGCTAACGCTTGCATAATGGTGTAAGGCTTGCCCGACGCCATCACGTCCAAGGCCTGTTGGGTATTTGCTTTCAAATCTTCTTGTCCGAATAAGCGTAGCAATAGGGCGACATTGACCGCGACCGCCGCTTGCTGGGCATCTGTGCCTTTACCTTGCAAAATCGCGCGGATCATCTCGCGGTTTTGCTCGGGCGAGCCCCCGGCAATGCTGTCCAGCGGGTATTGGGATACACCAAAGTCGCTGGGGGTCAGAGTGTAATGCTCAATCTGCGTTGGCGTGATTTCTGCCACCGTCGTAGGGCCATGGATCGCCACTTCATCCAGGCCGTCACCGTGAACCACGGCCGCGCGCGTCATGTTGAGGTTTTGCATGGTTTGCGCAATTGGCGTCACCAGTGCTTGGTCGTACACACCCATCAGCTCAATACTGGGCTTGGCTGGATTGATTAACGGCCCAAGCAGGTTAAAGATGGTGCGCGTTTTCATGGCTTGGCGCACAGGCATCGCATGGCGCACACCGGTGTGGTATTGCGGGGCGAATAAAAAGCACACGCCAAGTGTATCCAGTGCCGCACGCGCTTGCTCGGCAGGCATGGCCAAATCAATCCCAAACGCGGCGAGTAGATCCGACGAGCCGGATATGCTCGAGACCCCGCGATTGCCGTGCTTGGCGACTTTCACGCCACAGGCAGCGGCCACAAATGCGGCGGTGGTAGAAATATTAATGGTGTTCGCGCCATCGCCACCCGTGCCGACGATATCGGCAAACGGATAGCTGGGACGTGGAAAAGGCTCGGCGTTATCGGTGAGTGCCTTCGCGGCGCCGGCGATTTCTTCGGGGGTTTCCCCTTTAATCTTCAATGCGGTTAACGCGGCGGCTAATTGAGCAGGCTCGAGCTCGCCTTGAATAATGGCGCTAAATAGTTGTTCACTGTGCGTTTGGCTGAGCGACTGCTGTTGGTAGAGCGCTTCTAGTAGGTGATCCACGGTTGCTTGATCCATCACTGCATTTAACCTCGATGTGTCTGTCCTGACGTCCGTACTTATTGGTGCTGTACGTGTTGTATCTCTATTCGTTTCTTTATTTATTGGTTTGTTTAGCTATTAATCACGATTGCCTTGGTAAAATTCACTCGCCCAATCAATGGTGTGGGTGAGTAGCGCCGCCCCTTGCGCGGTTAAAATCGATTCGGGGTGGAATTGATAACCGACTACATAGTCGGTATTGCTCACCACGGCCATCACTTTCTGATCTTTGCCATCAAAGGTTGTGGCGATGACATCCAAGTTGGCAGGGACATCAGTGGCAACCAGTGAGTGGTAACGGGCGACGGTTAATGGTGAGGCAAGTGGACCAAATACCGCATGTTGCTGATGGTGCATGGCTGAGGCTTTGCCGTGCATAATGGTGCCGGCGCCTGCCACTGTACCGCCGTAGGCTTCAACGATGGCTTGTTGGCCCAAACAAATCCCCAGCATCGGCACGTGGCCGCGTAAGGCCTCAATCAATGCGGGCATGCAGCCGGCATCGGCGGGTGCACCCGGGCCGGGCGAGAGCACCAGTAGCGGCTGGGGCAGGGCACGAATGTGGCTGACAATGGCATCAGCATCTAAATGGTGCCGGAACACCGTGACCGGGTAACCCAATGCGCGAAATTGATCCACTAAGTTATAGGTAAAGGAGTCCATGTTATCGAGCAAGACAATGTCCATTTTCGGGGTGCTCATGGTTGGCCTCCTTGGTGAGCAGCTTGAATCGCATGGATCACGGCTTGCGCCTTGCCGCGGGTTTCGTCCGCTTCCGCTTGTGGGTCAGAATCAAACACCACGCCTGCGCCGGCTTGCACGGTAGCAAGGCCGTTTTCAACGTAGGCGGAGCGGATCACGATGCAGGTGTCCATGTCGCCTGAACCGGTAAAATATCCCACCGCACCGCCATAGCTACCGCGGCGGCACTGCTCGGTATCACGGATCAGTTGCATCGCTCTAAGTTTCGGTGCACCGGTGAGCGTGCCCATGTTCATACAGGCTTGGTAGGCATGCAGCGCGTCAAGATCGGGTTTAAGTTGACCTACCACCCGAGAGACTAAGTGCATGACGTGGCTGTAGCGGTCCACTTTGAGCAAATCGGCCACGTGGCGGCTGCCGGGCGTGCTAATGCGTGCAACATCGTTACGGGCCAAATCGACTAGCATCATGTGCTCAGCATTTTCTTTTTCATCATTACGCAGCTCAAGTTCAATCCGGCTATCTAAGTCGTGATCAATGCTGCCTTGGGCCGTTTTTCCGCGTCGACGAGTACCGGCAATAGGGTAAATTTCGACTTGATTGGTCGTTTGGGTATATTTGAGTGCGCTTTCTGGTGAGGCACCAAATAAGCTGAATTCGCTATCGCGCAGATAAAACATATACGGGCTAGGATTGCCGTGTTTCAGCGCGCGATAGGCATTGAGCGGCGACGGGCACGCGAGTGTAAAACGGCGCGAGGGCACCACTTGAAAAACATCCCCGGCGATCACGTGTTTTTTTAGCGCTTCAACTTGCTGACAAAAGTTTGAATCGGAGACTGAAACTGCGACCGAGTGTTCAGTCATCACGGGCGCGTCGGGAAGTGGCGCAGGCGATAAGCAGGCTTCTTTGATGCGTTGCAAGCGGCGCGATAAATCCACGTAGTGGGCACTTGCATTATCGCCACCAAACAAGGTGCCTTGTAAGCGTGCTTGTCGGTGTTGGTGATCAATCACCAGTAAGCTCTCGGCGACATAAAAGAGATAATCCGGACAGCTCTCGGTGCCGTCTACGCTGGACAGTGTTTCGGTACTGGCGACTAAGTCATAGGCAAATAAGCCGCCGATAAACAGCGCATCGTCAGGTTGGTTCTCCAACGCGACGCTTTGTTTAACGACGCGCAGCGCATCAAACACCGACGCTTGGCGCAGGCGGGCGTCTTCATCCAATAGGGCACCATTGTCGTTAGGATGGCGGAATGTCAGTGTCAGTGCCGGCTGATTGTTACGCTCAGTGCTTTCTGCCTCACAGGGTAACGCTTGCAGCGCCGCACTTTGCCTGATGCTGTCGAGCAAATGGGCGCCATTATGGGTCAGCGCTTGCAAGGTTACGGTTTGCGCCCGGCATTCAATCCGTACCGCGGCGTCAACGAGCATCAGGCTTTTCACGTTGCGCTTTGAGTCAATTTCAGCTGACTCCAGCAACATGCTAAAGGGTTTATCTTGGCACACGGCGGCATACAGCTCGGTCGGATCGGCCACATAAGGCACCGACAGTTGGAGCGTATCGAGCTCACCGTATTGGAGGTGATGGGTGTTCACAGCTTTCTCCCTGCCGCTTGAACAAAGGGGGTTAATTCTTGCATTAGCTGCGCGAACATATCGCCGGTCAATGCTTGGTGACCGTCTGACAACGCCTCGCTTGGATTCAGATGGCTTTCCACAATAATGCCATCTGCACCGACGGCTGCAGCCGCGCGTGATAGCGGCGTGACGAGCTCTCGCACACCCGTTCCATGGCTCGGGTCGACCAGTACTGGCAGGTGGCTGCGTTGTTTCATAAAGGCCACCGCGTTTAAATCCAAGGTGTTTCTTGTGGCGGTTTCGTAAGTGCGAATGCCGCGCTCACACAAAATCACATTAGGGTTGCCCGCATCGACAATATATTCCGCTGCCAGCAAACATTCTTCGATAGTGGCGGAAAGGCCGCGTTTTAACAAGACCGGTTTGCCAGTTTCTCCCACTGCTTTGAGTAAGCCATAGTTTTGCATATTACGTGCGCCAATTTGCAAGCAATCAATGTATTCACACACGGCATCGACTTGGCTGATTTCCATCACTTCTGACACGGTTGGCATGCCGGTGAGCTCACTGGCTTTTTTTAGCAGCTTAAGCCCTTCTATTCCCATGCCTTGAAAATCATAAGGGCTGGTGCGCGGCTTAAAGGCACCGCCACGTAACACGCGAGCGCCGTGGGTTTTAACTCGCTCTGCCACGGAAAGCAATTGAGGTTCCGACTCCACCGAGCAGGGGCCAGCCATGACCACAAAGTCTTGTCCACCGACAGGCACATTGCCGATATTTACTACGCTATCGTGCGGCTGCACATCACGGCTGACGCGTTTGTACTTGGTTAAAATCGGTTTCACTTCTTCAACCAGCGGGTTGGCCTCAAAGTGGCATTGTTGCAAAACGCGTTCATCGCCCAACGCGCCGAGTACAATGCGCTCAACCCCTGGCATGTAAAGCGGTTTTAATCCGCACTGCTCGATTTGGTTGAGTAGCCCTTTGGCGTCCTGCTCAGTGGCTTGGGGTTTAAGTACAATAATCATCAAATATCCTTTTAAACTATGGTTGTGGATTACCGTGGCTGAATGCTTAGTGGCCAAATGCTTAGTGGCTGAATGCGTAGTAGCACGATAACGCTTAATGGCAAAGCTCAGAGACAAAAACGCCCGCGTCAGTGGCGGGCGTTGTGAATAAGGTAGCTGTTGATACAGCCCGTCACACCGCCCGTAAGGAGCCGTGCCACCCAATAAGCGCAACAGAGGTCATAGATGTCGCTAGCGCGCTGACGGCCAGTACTGCAGTGGGTGCCGTGTCAATGCCCTTTGTACGAGGCGAGGTATTGAAATACATGCTGCGAGACTCCGTTGTGACTGTTACCCTTAGCGCCATCTTGCTCCCCGAGACCGAGAAACGGTGCGCGTTAACTTGTGTACTAGTAAACTGATATTTTATCTCTGTGTCAACGGGGAAAACCAAAAGAATGCAGAAAAAGTGCTGAAAAAGCGCACCATAAAAAATAACAAATGAATCAATAGTGTTCGCGTACGTGCATTAACTTGCTTGCGTTAGCATCACCAGAGTGCGTGGACATATTAAGGAAACCCGATACACCATGATCATTGATTTACATAGTCACACGACGGCCTCAGATGGCCGTTTATCGCCCCAAGATTTAGTGCAGCGTGCGGTTGAGCGCCGTGTGGGGGTGTTGGCGATTACCGATCACGACACCACTGCCGGGCTGGTGGATGCGCAAGCAGAAATTGACCGCCAAGCGCTGCCCCTCACCTTGGTCAGCGGTATTGAGATTTCTACTCTGTGGCAAAACTTTGATATTCATATTGTGGGCTTAAATATCGATCCGCACCATCCGGCATTAATCGCGCTGATTGCCGAGCAAGCTGAGCGACGCCAACAACGGGCGGAGTTGATTGCTGCACGGCTAGAGCGCTCGCATTATATAGGCGCGTTAGCGGGTGCACGTGAGCTGGCCGGTGATGCACCGCTAACTCGTGCGCATTTTGCCCGCTGGCTGGTAGAGCAGGGCCACGCGAAAACCATGCAGGCTTGTTTTAAGCGCTTTTTAACTCGAGGCAATACGGGGTATGCGCCGCCAAATTGGTGTTCGATTGCAGAGGCCGTTGAGGTGATTCACCAAGCCGGTGGACAGGCAGTACTCGCTCACCCGGGCCGATACAAACTCAAGGCTAAGTGGTTGAAGCGACTGCTAACGGCGTTTTCTGAGGCGAAAGGCGATGCCATGGAAGTTGCACTCCCTCAGCAGTCGCAACAAGAACGTCGTTTGCTCGCTGACTACGCGCGGGATTATGGCTTATTGGCCTCATTGGGCTCGGATTTTCATTACCCTTCACCATGGACAGAGCTAGGCCGAAATCTATGGCTGCCTAAAGACTGCCAGCCGCTTTGGTGGAATTGGGCATGGTTAGAGGCTGCCGAGCAGAAACAGCAATCGATAAATCAACTAGATAGCAACCAGTCAGACGCGTTACAATAGAAGGATAATAAGGATTATCCGGCGCGTCGGCTACTATCGCTGGGTTGCGGTGCGCATCCAAAACGTGGTCAAGCTACAGCAGGAGGAACCATGAGTCAGTTTTTTTATGTCCACCCAGAGAATCCGCAAGCGCGGCTGATCAAGCAAGCGGTGGAAATTGTGCGAAACGGTGGGGTGATTATTTATCCGACTGATTCGGGCTATGCGCTTGGCTGTCAGCTTGAGAATAAACAAGCGCTAGAGCGTATTTGCCGTATTCGTGATCTCGATAAAGATCATAATTTTACGTTGCTATGTCGCGATCTTTCTGAGCTTTCACTGTATGCACGGGTGGATAATGTTGCGTTTCGGCTAATCCGGAACAACACCCCAGGGTCGTATACCTTTATTTTTAAAGCGACCAAAGAAGTGCCAAAACGTTTGATGAATCCAAAACGTAAGACCATTGGCATTCGTGTTCCCGATAATCAAATCGCCCTAGATTTGCTCGAAGCTTTGGGTGAGCCATTAATGTCGACCTCGCTGATTCTGCCCGGTAATGATTTCACCGAATCCGATCCCGAAGCGATACGCGATCATTTAGAGCACAGTGTGGATTTGATCATGCACGGTGGGGTGTTGGGTGAGCATCCAACGACGGTGGTCGATTTTAGCGACGGTGCGCCTGAAATTCGACGCCAGGGTCGTGGTGATTCGACGCCGTTTGATTAATCCTTTATCGCCAGTGAACCAATAAACATTGCACTGCGTAATTATCAATGCAATGTTCTCGTTCTGATGTTGCGTCAGCCAGTGGTTGACCTTCCATTCCCGCCCAGCCACCTTGCTGGGCGTTTTTTTATGATCCCCGTGTCGTGTGGTGATAAAGGTCGAAACTGTTTCTCTATCTCGCTGCTTATTGGTATCATCGCTGACCGGCTAGTGTTTTTCTAGCCCATCATTTAATGCCAACCGTGACAATAATGACGCCTGTGAAGGCGACAGTAAGGTAAGACAAACATGAGCGAAAAATTACAGAAGGTGCTAGCGCGTGCTGGCACGGGGTCACGCCGCGAAATGGAAAGCTATATCCAAGCCGGCCGAGTGAGTGTCAATGGTGTGGTGGCCAAGCTGGGCGACCGTCTTGACGATCCGAGTGCGCTGGTGCGTGTCGATGGCCATGCAGTGCCGCTCAATGCGCCTTCTGAGTCAGTATGTCGCGTGCTGGCTTACAACAAGCCAGAGGGCGAACTATGTACGCGTAGCGACCCAGAAGGTCGTCGTACCGTGTTCGACCGGTTGCCAAAGCTCAAAGATGCCCGCTGGGTCGCTGTTGGCCGCTTGGACGCCAACACGTCCGGTCTCATGCTGTTTACCACTGACGGTGAACTGGCAAACCGCTTGATGCATCCAAGCCGCCAAGTACAGCGTGAATATATGGTGCGCGTTTTTGGTGATGTGAACGAAGACATGGTGCGCAACGTGGTGGCCGGTGTCGAGCTTGAAGACGGTGTTGCCCGCTTTGAGGACGTGGTTTACGCGGGTGGCGAAGGGATGAACCACACCTTTTATGTTGTGATCACCGAAGGGCGTAACCGCGAAGTGCGTCGCCTTTGGGAAACTCAAGGTGTGACTGTGAGCCGCTTGAAGCGAGTGCGTTACGGTGACATTTATCTTGAGAAAGACCTGCCACGTGGTGGTTGGCGCGAGATGGAACTTAAAGAAGTTAACTATTTGCGCGAGATGGTGGAAATGAAGCCTGAATCGCAAACAGTGATCACGCCAGAAGACCAAAAGCGTAAAAAGTCGCGTCAGAAAATTCGTCGAGCAGTGCGCCGCTATGAAGAGCGTATCGACTCGAACGATAAGCCAAAGAAAGCCCGTCAAGCTCGCCGTGGTAATGCCCCGGCAGCAGGACCAAAAGGGTCGGGGCCAAAAAAAGGTAGCCCACGCCCTGGCGCGCCAAGAGGGAAAGGAAAGCCTCGGACGCGTAAATAAAACGCTTTCAGCATTAATCAATGAAAACCCGGCCTTGTGTCGGGTTTTTTGTTTTGCGCAGAAAAACAACGCCCCGTCAATGGGGGCGTTTTTGTTTATCGCTTGGGTTGCGCATCAATGCACTGGCCATGCACTTCAACACCTTCCGGGGCCATGAGGTAGACGTAGAGCGGAATAATATCGAGTGGCGTTTTTAATGTGTCGGGATCCTCGCCTGGGAAGGCGCTGGCGCGCATGCTAGTTCGCGTGCCACCTGGATTAATCGCGTTCACTCGTACCTTGGTGTCTGACATTTCATCGGCCAGTACTTGCATCATTCCTTCCGTGGCGAACTTAGAAATCGCGTAGCTGCCCCAGTAAGCGCGGCCTTGATGACCCACGGTAGACGTGGTAAACACCACGCGCGCATCATCAGATTTTTTCAGCAGTGGCAGCAAGGCTTGTGTCATCAACATGGTGGCTTTGACGTTCACTTTCATCACATCGTCATGCGATTTTTCATCGATTTGATCGAAAGGGCTTAGCACGCCAAGTAGGCCTGCATTATGGAGTACACCGTCTAAACGACCAAATTGTTGGTCAATGGTATCCGCCATGTCGAGGTAATGCTGCCGGGTTGCCCCCAGCATGTCTAAGGGAATAATGGCAGGTTGTGGTGCACCCGTGGCAGTAATTTCATCGTACACAGCTTCAAGTTTTTTCACGGTGCGGCCGAGCAAAATCACCGTCGCGCCTTTTTCAGCATAGCTCAGTGCCGCTTGACGACCAATACCAGCGCCGGCGCCGGTGACCAAAATTACACGCCCTTGAAGCGCGTCGGAGGTTACTTGATAGTCCACAGTACAAATCCTTATTTATTGTTAAACGTAGATTATTGTAAGGTTGCGGGTAATGTGTGACAACCAAGTGCGTGATGCACTGGGCTGAGGCATTGCAAACTCAGAGATAAAAAGAGGATACAACATTGGAATTCATTGCGGATTATGGGCTTTTTTTAGCGAAAGTCGTCACCTTTTTAATGGCAGCGGTGGTGTTAGTGGCACTGCTACGCGCGGCGAATGATAAAGGCGGACAGAAAGGCAGCCTGAAGCTTACCGATTTAACCGATAGCTTTAAGACCTACCGGCAGTCGCTCGAACATCATCTTTACAATGAGTCATCGTTAAAAGCGCGCGATAAAGACGAGAAAAAGGCGAAAAAGAAAGAAGAAAAGGCACAAAAGGCCGCAGCGAAGAAGCAAACGGCGCAGCCAACACAGCGCGATCCGCAACTTTTTGTTCTGACTTTTAAAGGCAGTATTGATGCCCGTGAAGTCGAGGCATTGCGTGAGGAAGTGACCGCCATTTTGTCGGTAGCGACCGAACAAGATGAAGTCTTGGTTAAACTGGAAAGTGGCGGCGGCATGGTGCACGGCTATGGGTTAGCCGCCTCGCAACTGGCACGCGTTCGTAAAGCCGGCGTACCGCTGACTGTCGCGGTTGACAAAGTCGCGGCTAGCGGTGGCTATATGATGGCATGTGTGGCCGATAAGCTGATCGCTGCGCCTTTCGCAATCATTGGTTCGATTGGTGTGATTGCCCAGCTCCCCAACTTTAATAAGTTGCTCAAGAAAAACGATATTGAGTTTGAGCAGCTGACCGCAGGGGAGTTTAAACGTACCTTGACCATGTTTGGTGAAAATACCGATAAAGCGCGTGAAAAATTCAAAGCCGAGTTGGAAGAAACGCATGGTCTATTCAAAGCGTTTATCACCGAGCACCGCCCTTCGTTAAATGTTGATGAGGTCGCAACCGGCGAGCACTGGTTTRGCAACCAAGCATTAGAGCTTGGCTTGATTGATCAAGTCTGTACTAGCGACGAGTATCTTTTTGAGGCAGCCAACAAGGATCGTAAAGTGCTATCGGTCTCTTATCAGCAGCGCAAAAATATCGCTGAGAAATTAGCAGGCACCTCCGCTGAGGTGGCCGATCGTGTGTTACTTAAATGGATTAGCCGAGGCCAGCGTCCGCTGGTATAAGCAAGCGCGCGTGCATGATATCGGTATATTGCACATAAAATAGGGCATCGTCGCATTGACTGCTGGCATGCCTTTGGCTTGGCGAAATCACGCTATGATGGGATAAATATCAAGAATAATGTGAGCCAAGCCAAAAATTACCGTATCCACTTAGCTATTTTACAGGCGGCAATGGTAATGATTAGCGCGCTTTTTGCCGAAAAGTGGCATAGCGAATAACCGATACACTACTATCACAACTGGTTAACAATTGTGGAAGGTGCGAGCAATCAGCGTGTTTTACTGCGAATTTAGTTGATATTCGGCTAGACTCGCTCAATATTGTAAAACAGATAGCGGCATTCCAATATCGGAGTGCAACGCAACGAATTTTCGACAGTTTTAGCGCAAAGGGCGTCAATTAGGTCATTATGGGCAAATCTCTCGTTATCGTGGAGTCCCCTGCAAAGGCGAAAACGATCAACAAATATCTCGGCAAAGATTTCATTGTGAAGTCGAGTGTCGGGCATGTGCGTGATCTGCCTACTGGAGCGACCCAGGGCGGTAAAAAAGCTGCACCTGTGTCTACGAAAGGGCTCAGCGCCGAAGAAAAAGCGCAAATTAAGAAACAAAAAGAAAAGAAGGCGCTCATCAATAAGATGGGCGTCGATCCTTACAACGGTTGGCAGGCGAAATATCAAGTGCTGCCGGGCAAGGAAAAAGTCGTTGCCGAACTCAAATCACTGGCCGAGCAAGCTGACCATGTTTATCTCGCAACGGATTTGGACCGCGAAGGGGAAGCTATAGCTTGGCACCTGCGGGAACTGATCGGTGGCGATGAAGATCGTTTTAAGCGTGTTGTGTTTAACGAAATCACCAAAAATGCCATCACCCAGGCGTTTGAAGCGCCGGGAGACGTTAACATTGATGGCGTCAATGCACAGCAAGCCAGGCGTTTTCTCGACCGTGTGGTGGGCTTTATGGTGTCTCCGCTGCTTTGGAAAAAAGTGGCGCGCGGTTTGTCGGCAGGGCGTGTGCAATCGGTCGCGGTGAAATTGTTGGTCGAACGCGAGCATCAAATTAAAGCGTTTATTCCTGAAGAGTTTTGGGATGTGCATGCGGACACGCTCACCCCTAACGAGCAGGCGCTTCGATTGCTCGTTGCACAGCAAAACGGAAAAGCCTTTAAGCCGAAAAACAGCGATGAGGCGATGGCCGCGGTGTCCGCGTTGGAAAACGCGAGCTATGTGGTACGTGATCGTGAAGATCGCCCCTCAACCAGTAAGCCATCTGCGCCTTATATCACCTCAACACTTCAGCAAGCCGCCAGTACGCGGTTAGGCTTTGGGGTGAAGAAAACCATGATGTTAGCGCAGCGTCTTTATGAGGCGGGTTACATCACCTATATGCGTACTGATTCGACCAACCTTAGCAAAGAGGCGGTGGACGCAGCGCGGGGATATATTGCTAGCGAATACGGTGAACAATATTTACCTGAGTCGGCGAACGTCTACGGGGCAAAAGCCAATGCGCAAGAAGCCCACGAAGCGATCCGTCCATCGGATGTTGGCGTGACGGCGAGCGATTTGCAAGGTATGGATCCTGATGCGCATCGACTGTACGACCTGATATGGCGTCAGTTCGTGGCGTGTCAAATGGTACCGGCTAAGTACGACTCCACCACATTGACCGTAGAGGCCGGTGAGTTCTCTTTGAAAGCAAAAGGGCGGATTTTACGTTTCGATGGTTGGACGCGCGTACAGCGCCCGACGGGTAAAAACGAAGATCAAATCTTGCCTGCTGTGGAAGTGGGACAATCACTGACGTTGAGTCAGCTTGATCCGAAACAGCACTTCACTAAGCCACCGGCGCGATTCACGGAAGCGGCTTTGGTTAAAGAGCTGGAAAAAGCGGGTATTGGCCGTCCGTCCACGTATGCGTCGATCATTTCGACCATTCAAGATCGTGGTTATGTGCGCGTCGAAAATCGTCGTTTCTACGCAGAGAAAATGGGAGAGATCGTCACCGATCGTCTGACCCAGAGCTTTGCAGACTTGATGGATTACGACTTTACCGCCCGGATGGAAGCGTCGCTGGATAAAATCGCTGAAGGTCAAGCCGATTGGAAAGGCGTGCTTGACGACTTCTTTGCCGACTTCACCGCAGAGCTAGGGCAAGCGGAACAAGACGAAGAAGAAGGCGGGATGAAACCGAACAATATGGTCATGACGGATATTGATTGTCCAACATGTGGCCGTAAAATGGGTATTCGTACTGCATCAACTGGCGTCTTTTTGGGCTGCTCAGGATATGCATTACCGCCGAAAGAGCGTTGCAAAACCACCATCAATCTGATGGATGAAGACGGCATTGTTAATGTCCTAGAAGAGGATGTTGAAACCGCGGATCTTCGTGCCATGAAACGTTGTCCGATTTGCGAAACGGCGATGGATTCATACCTGATTGACCAACATCGTAAGCTTCATGTCTGCGGTAATAACCCAAGCTGTGAAGGTTATGTGGTCGAAAAGGGTGAGTTTAAACCGAAAGGCTATGACGGTCCGGTCGTTGAGTGTGACAAATGTGGTAACGATATGGTGCTGAAAAATGGCCGTTTCGGGAAGTACATGGGTTGCACCAATGATGAATGTAAGAATACGCGCAAGATCTTGAAAAACGGTGATGTTGCACCACCGAAAGAAGATCCTGTGCATTTCCCTGAACTGCCTTGCGAAAATTCGGACGCCTATTTTGTGCTGCGAGACGGCGCCTCGGGGCTGTTTATGGCGGCAAGTAACTTCCCTAAATCGCGTGAAACTCGCGCGCCGCTGGTGGAAGAGCTCGATCGCTTTAGAGATCGTATCTCGGAGAAATTCCAATACCTTGCGGATGCACCACAACAGGATCCTGATGGACGACCGACGGTAGTTCGTTTTGCACGTAAAACCAAAGAAAACTACGTGCGAAGTGAAGAAGACGGTAAGCCATCCGGCTGGTCAGCTTTCTTTGTCGATGGTCAGTGGGAAGTCACTGACAAGCGCAAGAAGAAGGCCAAAGCCTAATGAGATTCAACCCGCCATCACGGCGGGTTTTTTTTCGTCGTTTTTAGCGGCCGTGATACCGACGTTTGATCTCTACCAAAGTGCCTCTGGTTTGTGCTGCTAAGATGCGACTTTGTATTGAGCCACGAGGCACCATGGAGCTGCACCAGTTAGTTAATACACTTGGCCAAGATCTCAAGCACCGCTATGGCGAACGGGTGCATAAACTGACGTTGCACGGTGGTTTTAGCTGCCCAAACCGCGATGGCACGTTGGGACGGGGCGGTTGCACGTTTTGTAATGTGGCCTCGTTTGCGGATGAAAAAGCACAACATGCATCGGTCAGTCAACAACTCAGTCAACGCGCCAAAGAAGTGGATCGTGCCCGCCGTTATTTAGCGTATTTTCAGGCTTATACCAGCACCTATGATGAAGTCGCCCGTTTAAAAGTGTTTTACGAGCAAGCACTGGCCCAAGAGCACATGGTGGGATTATGTGTGGGAACACGTCCTGATTGCGTGCCGCATGCCGTGCTCGATTTGCTTGCAGATTATTATCAACAAGGCTTTGAGGTGTGGTTAGAGCTTGGCTTACAAACCGGCCATGATAAAACGCTCAAACGCATTAATCGTGGACATAACGTCGCGGTATACCAACAGGTCGCAACAAAGGCCCGTGCTTTAGGGATCAAAGTATGCACCCATTTAATTGTCGGCCTGCCCGGTGAGGAGATAACGGCCCATCAACAGACGATTGATACTGTGGTAAATACGGGCACCGATGGGATCAAATTGCATCCGCTGCACATCGTTGAAGGAAGCACCATGGCAAAAGCGTGGCGAGCTGGGCGACAAAGGGAAATTTCGTTCGACGATTACATCGCTAGCGCCTCGATGATGATTCAGCGAACGCCACCAGAGGTGGTTTACCATCGGGTGTCGGCAAGTGCACGTCCACCCACATTGTTAGCACCTGCCTGGTGTGAAAATCGCTGGCTTGCGATGACAGCGATCGCCGAGACACTCACACAAACAGGCGCACAAGGGGCCGCGCTGGGCCATCCCTTTGTGGGGCGCTAGCCGATTGAATCTTTTGAACTAGCGGGGTTGATCCTCTGATGCCGTTGGCAAGACGCGTTGCATCAGTCTTTGCAACATTCTGCCAATATCTTGCAATATCAGGTACAAGCAAGGCACAAGAATCAGTGTGAGCAAGGTTGCGAACATCACGGCAAAGCCTAACGCCACTGCCATGGGGATCACAAACCGTGCTTGTAAGCTAGTTTCAAACATGATCGGCAGTACCCCGGCAAAGGTGGTGATGGAGGTGAGAGTGATGGCACGAAAACGCGCGCAGCCGGCGTCAATCACCGCTTGTTTGACTGCAACGCCCGCTTGCCGAGCCCGGTTGATGTAATCGGTCATTACCAGTGAATCGTTGACCACCACACCTGCCGCGGCAATTAAGCCAAAGGTCGACATCAAGCTCAAATCGATATCAAACCAATAATGTCCCCAAATGGCGCCGGTGAGACTAAATGGGATCACCGACATAATGATTAATGGCTGGGTGTAACTTTTTAATGGTACGGCAAGCAATGCATAGACCACGATCATGCCAGCGATAAAAAACAGCAGTTGCTCACTTTGCTGAGCTTGTTGCTCCTCAATCGAGCCACTGAGCTCACTGGTGACTTCAGGATAATCGGCCAACACATCAGGTATTACCGATTGTCGAATCGTTTCAACCACTTGGTTGGGTTCTACTTGCTCTTCATCAATAGCGCCATAGACGTAGACAGTGCGAAACCCTGCTTCACGGCGAAGGCTACTGATCCCAGGCTGTTGCTCAAAGTTGACCACATCACCCAGCATTACTTGTTGCCCCGTTGGCGTCGTGATCACGGCATAGCGTAGCGATGAGAAGGTTTCTCGCGTGCGCTTTGGATACCGCACCATGACTTTGATTTCTTCACCGTCTCGGATCAATCGCTGTGCTTCACCGCCATAAAAGCTGCCCCCAACTTGCTGGGCAATGGTCGTCAGATCCAGCCCCAGATCATGGGCGACGGGAGTGAGCGAGATCAGAATTTCCTGGCTGCCAGAATCCATCGAAGAGGATATATCGAAAAGCCCTGGTTGCTGATTAAGGCGTGACATCAGCGCCCGCCCAGCGGCATTGAGGGTATCAATATCGGGGCCGAATAACAGGTAACCAAATTCATCACCTTGTTCTCCGCCGTTGACATCGTCTTGAATGGTGAGCTTTTTCACCCCCGGAATATCAGGCATGGCATCGCGCCAGCGCCGAGAGAGTTCAAAAGTGGTAAAGGGGCGAACGGCATCATCCACCAAGGGAATCACCAGCTGCCCAGTGGTTCGGCCCTCATTAAATACCAGGGTTTCTTTGATCATGGCTTGGCCGGTTTCCGCTTGAGTGTTGTTATCAACGTCGTAGACCATACGCTCGATAGCTTTTAGGGCAGCGATGGTTTGTTCGCTCGATGCGTTGTTATTCATCTCTAAACGAATATTGGGGAAGTCATGTGGTACTTTCGGCGTCGGCACCATACGAACGTGGCTGGCCACCACCAAAGCAATACTGATTGCCAATAGGGCAATGAATACGGTAAGTACAGACCAACGCCAGTGTGTGGCTCGGGTGACTGTACGGCGATAAGGGCCGTGAATGAATTGCTGAAAACGGCGGTTAAAGCGTTGGCGTAAGCTATTTGGTTTAGGGGTAGAAAAGTGGGTATGAGCAAGGTGTGCGGGAAGGATGAGTTTGGATTCAATCAAACTAAATACCAGACACAAGATGACAATGGCGGCGATACCAAAGAAGAAGGCACGCTCTGGTCCACTAGACATCAAAAAAGGGGCAAACACTGCAATGGTCGTTAATACCCCAAAGGTAGCGGGCGTTGCAACCCGTTGAGCACCGGCAACCACGTTATTCACACCACCGCCCTTATGCTCGACTTCGGTATAAACGCTTTCGCCTATCACAATGGCATCATCAACGACGATCCCCAACACCATAATAAAGGCAAATAACGACACAATATTAATACTGACCCCTATCACTGGCATCAGCATAACCGCGCCAAGAAAACAAACGGGCAGTCCAACGAGCACCCACATTGCTAGCTTAAAGCGTAAAAAGAGGGTCAGTAACAACGCGACGAGCACTGCCCCTTGCAGCAAGTTTTTGAGCATCATGTCCAAGCGCGCGTTTAAGTAGTGGGTCATATCAACCACGGACTTTAGCGCCAAGCCGGCTGGAAGCGTGTTGTTTTTCGTCTCGATGTAATCTTTGACTGCGGAGGCGACGGTAACCATGTTTTGCGACGCTGTCGCGTTCACCGAGAGAAAGATGGCATTTTGCCCAGAGTATTTAAAATAGCGCTCACCTTCGGTAAAGCCATCTTTAATGGTCGCGATATCTTGCAGTCGTAGCCGGCTACCATTTGGACCAATTTTAATCGGGATCTGTCGAAATTCGTCGCCGCGATAGCGTTGGTTTTCCACGCGAATGGCGATCATACCGCTATCGGTGCGCACTTCACCGGCTGAGAAGTTGGCTGAATAGCGGGCTATGGCATCACTGACTTGACCCAGAGTGAGGTCGTATTTTCTTAATTGTTGCGGTGCAACTTCAATGGCGATTTCGTAGTTAGGGGCACTGAGCTCGACTAATGTCACATCGTTAAGTTGAAGTAACTCGTCTTCGATGTTTTGTGCGACGGGTTTTAGCTCGGTCAGTGGCTTGTCGCCCACCACCGCCATGCGTATCACTGTTTGTCGAAACTCAACTTGCGACACATTGAGCGGCTCCATAGACGCGGGCAGATTAGAAATGGCATCGACTTTCTGATTCACCCGATCCAACACCACATTGAGGTCTTCGCCAACATCCACTTCGATTTCGACACGGCCAAAGCCTCGGCGTGCTGTCGATACCACAGACTCAATGCCGGTGACATCTTTAATGGCTTCTTCAACCTTTACGAGGATGCTTTCTTCAACCTCTTGTGGCGAGGCGCCTGGGTAGTCAGCAGTGATATGGATATAATTAATTTCGATGTTGGGGAACATCTGACGTTGAATAAAGAAGTAGCTCGCGATCCCCATGATCAATACAAAAATCATGATCAGATTCGCCGCGACAGGGTTATGTGCAAAATACGCAATGAGACCACGAGGTGGCGTAGGGGCTTCATTCATCGTCGTCGTTCTCCTGCGCAACCTGCGATGCCACGCGTACCGTCATTCCCGCTTCAGGAAACTCGGGGGGCGTTGTCACAATCTGGTCATTGGCACTTAGCCCTTGGTCCGCATAAAGGTATTGCCCTTCGGCACGGACGATATTCAAGGCGCGAGATGAAAGCTGGCCCTTGCCATCGACCACCCAAACTTGTCGATTATTTGCCAAGGCTTGGGGAAGTTTAAATACTGCGTCTAACGTGGTGCCGTTAAAGGCCACCTCAACATAACTGCCGAAGGGCAGAGTTGGTTTAGGCGAGCTGATACCGTAGGGGTCATCAAGACGCACCACCACACGCATCATCCGTGTACTTTGTTCCACAATCCCTAAATCACGCACCACGGTGCCTTCGCGATGAATCGGCGATGTGCCATTTCGTGTCAGCGAGGCCTGAATCCCTTCGAGTTGTTCGGGCAGAAATGCACTGTCAAACCCAGCCACAGGTACGTGGACTTCCGCCACTTCAACATTGTTGATCGTACCCACAGTCGTGCCTGCGCTAATATATTGACCCACACCGATATCGCGTGAGACCACTAGGGCATCATAGGGGGCGGTGACTTGAGAGTTATCAAGATCGCGTTGAGCGCGTTTTAATGCCGCTTGGGCCGACTTCACCCGCGCCTTGGCCGTTAATAGTTGTGGTTTGCGTAAATAGAGATCGGTGACCTGTGTCGGAGGCAAGCTTTTTGCTTGGCGCTTTGCCACTGCGGCTTGCGCTTGTTCTTCAATGAGAGCGGCTTGCGCGCTGGCGAGATCGGCCTCTGCACTGAGCACCGCCGCCTGATAATTATCCGCCTCAATAGAGAAGAGCACGTCGCCACGTTTTACGATGCCACCGGCGACAAAATTCGGGTGCCAATCCATGACTTTTCCCGATACTTGCGCGGAGATTTGCGTGGTTTCCAGCGGCATTAATTCACCATGCCCCGTGATGACTACTTGATGTTGCGTAGGTGTGATGAACTGCGTATCGACGATCGGCGGAGGAGGAGCGGGATTATCGACCTGTGTCTCTGATTCTGTTGCCGCAATAGCAGTATAGCCAAGGTAGCCGAGCCCTAATACCACTAAGGGCAGAATCCAACGTAGTCCTTTCATTAATGATGAGTCCTTTCTGTGCGTCGCCATGTGTAGTGTAACAGCCGATTCGGGTTATATGTCTATTAACTAATTTATCATGTAACGTCAGTACTGTGATGACACGCTAACTGATCTTTTGAATTTCATCATTTTTTGTTGCACTCAACACGTTACGACTGAGTGTGTCCTCCCGATCGCCTCGTTTCGGTCATCCGGCATGTGTCTTTTGCTAAAACGTAAACCTGTTCTTTTTTTTCAATAGATAATTACATAGTTAGTTTTTATCTCACTTATTTTTACGTTTTTTACGTGATTTCTCTGATTTTGTTGGTAAAAAACAAGCGTTGAACATGTATGTAATCTTGTTAATTTCGACAATAAAAAAAGAAAGGGATTTTTTACGATTTTAACGTAGCGTTATAGGGGCTTATTGAATAAGAGAGGCTGTTTTATATACCTATGGGAATAAGTATGATTACGCTTGTTTTAAGGTGTCTTTGTGAGCTACAAAATAAAAAAATATATTATTCAGGTATTTATGTTTTTAGTGTTGCATTTCAATGTCAGATCTATGTCATAAAAATGCCTAAAATATGCTCGCCGTCATATTATTCGTATTAAAAATTAAGTCGTGATTGATATTTTTCTCTGCGTATTTAGTCTGGAGATGTGGTTACACGAAATGTGTAAGCAGCGGGGTGAAAACATGACATGAATGTTTATGTTTTCGAATCGGTTTTGCACTCGATAAAACTTAATAACCCAACGGGGCAAGACCTCATCTTGCAGGCAGCAGGAGTATTTCATGGAAAAGATGTTTAGTGTATCGACATTGGCTGCAGCGGTCTTGAGTGCAGTCGTGGCGGCACCAGCAATGTCACAAGATACAACGTCCGACTATGCAGAAAATGTATCGCCTTTTTTTTGCTGATTCAACAATTAACGGCAATCTCAATATCTGGACAAGAGCCAGAGATCGAGGAAATTATGATAAGAATGGAGAAAAGGAAACCAATCTAGATCACGGTTCTATATTTACCAATCTCGCCTTTAATTCTGGCTATGCCGCGGATGTTGTAGGTCTAGATCTGATGGCATTTGCCACCTTTGATATGTGGCAAAACGGCAGCCCTGATCATGAAATGAACTTYTGGGGCGTGAATAACCCATACGATAAAGTGCCAGATGACAGTCAATGCAGTGGGGCGTGGGAGGAAGACTGTACAGATAACGGTGTTTCTTTGGCGACGGCTGCAGCAAAATTTAAGTTTGGAGACACAGCCACCGCGAAGCTTGGTTACTTTCAGCCTTCCGTCCCAAGTACCATAGGTATTAACTGGTCGTTTGCGCCAGGCACGCATCTTGGGGGTGAATTAGGTCTTAATTTTGACAAGCTTAATGTGGGTCTTGTGGTGTCAGAGCGTTATAAAGCGCCTTGGTTTAAAGAAACCTATGAATTTCAAACGACCAATGGTGAAGATGCCGGCACAGCGTATTCGCTAGGTGCGCGTTATGAGCTCGATAACGGTATTTCACTCGATACGGCCTACGGCGCGTTAAGTGATGGTGATCGTTGGAATGCACACCTTAAAGTGAAAGGTACCACAGAGGGTGGCGTGTATTGGTCGCCGCAACTCTATGTGGTTGATGACGATGAACAATATGATAGCACGGCATTCCAGCTAGCTATGCTTACCAGTATGTCATCAGGTCAATACTCTTATCGTGCAGAGGCCACTTATACCGAAGCCGACTCTGGAGATCCTGCTGTTGTGCAAAATCTAGCGTATCGTCTGACAAGTCAATACGGTGGTTCGAACGGTACTTATGACATTTGGTGGAATAATCGTTCCGATTTTAACCATGACGAAGAATTAGCAGTATTTGGTTCATTGTCCCGTGATTTCTCTGATATCGGCGCGACTGGCTTTAGCGCAGGATTGAGCGGTGCTTATGGGTTTGGGTCATCGGCTCAAGGGTATGAGGATTTAACTGAGTACTCGTACAGCTTGTTTGCTGATTATGCGATTCAAGCCGGTGCCCTTAAAGACGCAAAAGTTAGCTTTTACTTCACGCAGTACTTCAATGATACGGATGTCGGTAACTGGGCACCTTACACCAATCTCTTCCAAGATGAAGATGACTTTAAGCTAACATTAGCGATTCCTTTTTCAATTAAATAACGTCTTTTTTAATACTGCCTTTTAGCTGAGCCCTGTACTCAGCTTTTTTCATTGGCGCACAAAACCACCGCATAGGACATTCGATTTGGTGGCTGTTTGAACAGTTTGCTGCTTTTGTCTTCGCCTGATATCGATTTAGCAAAAAAAAGATTGATTTATATTGGCAAATCATTAAATTAAACCGCGTCTATGAGGTGCGCCCCGGTGGTGGAATTGGTAGACACAAGGGATTTAAAATCCCTCGACGTTCGCGTTGTGCCGGTTCAAGTCCGGCCCGGGGCACCATAGCACTCATAGCCTGTGACATCATCATGTCACATCCCTTCCAAGTTCCATTTCTGTTTTATCGAAGCACTCATTCATATTAAGCAACAAATCAGCTGTATTGCCATGATGTTGTTAGGCCATTAATTGTGCTTCTTATTCGCTTTTATCGTTCCTTATTACTCCATTTTCTCCCGTAAACTAGTTAAAAAGAAGCCTCATACGCTCATTAAGCGATATATTCTATTTTTTCTATCATAATCGGCACCGCTGTCTAGATTGCTGACTAATATTGATATGTTGGTTAGTAGTGATAATAAAAAGGGACAGTGTATGCGTTGGCAAACTCTTTCAATCAGAAAGCGGATTTATATCGTTCTCTCCACCATTTTAGTGCTCAGCACGCTGATTGCGATGGTGCAACAAGCGATGTTATCAGCAAACAAACAGCTTGAAGATTTAAAAAATATCATTCTGCCTAGTCAGTTACGTGGGTTGGCATTTGAGATCAGTAATGAACTGCAGCCAGCAATTACGGGCTCTAACTTTCTTGCTCACCATTCGGGGCTAATCGATTGGGTGGATAATGGCGGAGACTTATCTAATCTCGCGCCAATTCATCAGGCACTTTCCAACGCGAAAACGCGTCTTGGTGCAGATAATGCGTTTGCGACGATAGACACAGAGCAAGGCAAGTATATTTTTACCTATGATGGTGAGCATCGGAGCAGCTCGATGCAGACCTACCCTTATCGTGATTTCTACCCCAATTTTTTGAATAAAAATCAACCTTATGAGCTGAATATGAATCGCGATGTGAATAACAGCGAATATGTGATTTTTATTAATTATCGGAGTGTCCCTGTCAACGCTGCTACCGGTCAGCCTTATGTGGTGGCGGGTGTCGGCTTTAATGTCAGCAGTTTGGTTAATCTCGTGCAGGGTTTTCGCATTGGAGAGCAAGGGCGTGCGATGTTAGCCGCGCGCGACGGCAGCGTAGAGGTGGCACCAACGGACTCCGCACTGAATGCAGACAACGCCAATCGCTTTCAGCAAGCGGTGACGAAAGGAGCCAATAAACCGGTTATTAGCGAAGTAACTATTGATGATAAAGCATTTTTTGTTGGATCTTACTGGCTAGCAGACTTAGATCGCTTTGTGGTGGTTGAAATCCCTAAAGCACAAATTACGGAACCCATCTTGAATCAGTTTATCCAGTCTTTGTTAGTAACCTTGGTGTTTATTGCCATTGCGTTGCTTGTCACGCACTGGGTGATCAGTAATTTGACCCAACCGATCAAGCAACTCTCAGCTGAAGTCGATGAAATTGCCAATAAACTCGATTTGGGTCATCAGATATCAGTAAAAGATCAGGCCGAAGTCGGACGTCTTGCCAATAAAATTAACGGTCTATTAGCGCGTATTCGTGACGCATTGCAGGCAGTGAACTATACCGTTGACGAGTCGCAATCCGCATTTGGGGTACTAAAACAACAAGCCCACGAAGTGAATCAGGCAGGGATGGTGCAGCAACAATCGCTGCAAACTATCTCTGCGGCCAGCCAAGATATTACTGAAATTACCACTGAGGTGACGGATTCGGCAAATCACGCCGGCGAGCTGTCCCAAGCTGGGAATGCGGCGCTTAAAGAGGCCTTAAGTGGTATGCATACCAGTTTGCGGCATATTGAGCAACTGGGTGAAAACATGACCTCGAGCCAAACTAGCTTGGATGAGCTCAATCACCATATTGAGAATATTCTTCGAGTGCTTGAAGTGATTAGTGCCATTTCCGAACAAACCAATTTACTGGCACTTAACGCGGCGATAGAAGCCGCACGCGCGGGGGAACATGGCCGCGGCTTTGCGGTGGTTGCTGATGAAGTGCGCTCGCTGTCACAACGTACCGGTGAGTCGACCAGTGAGATCCAAGAAATCATCAATCAGCTTCGTGCTGCATCCGACAATGTAACCGGACAAATTAATCAAGTGAGCCAAGATAGTCAGAATAGTCTTGATACTCACCAAAAAGCGGTTGCGAATATGGACACCTTGGATAGCAACCTACAAAAATTATTTGAGCACAATGCGCGGATCGCTGATGGTGCTAATCGACAAAGCAGCGCCGTGAATGAGATTAATCAAAGTATTGAAGAGTTAGCGCAGCAGGGAAGTCGCACCCAAGAGGTATTTGAACAAAGTGAACAAGCAGTGACCAGTTTTGATCAACGCATGAAGGAGTTAACCAAAAAAGTCAGTGCTTTTAATGGGTTGAGCAAGTAACTATACGAGGTGTCGCACACAAATGCTAACGCCTTTATTGCTTGTGTCTTTGCCGTGCTCCGGTAGGATAGCGCGAGGAGGGCGGCATGAATCTAACCCAAATTGATGCGTTTTGTGCAGTGGCAGACACCGGATCAGTGTCTGAAGCAGCACGTCAACTGGATGTGAATCGCTCACGTTTAAGTATGGCAATTAAAGCGCTAGAACAGTCACTTAACGCCGAGTTGTTCTATCGCACCGGTAACCGTCTAACACTGTCGGAAATCGGCAAAGCTGTGTACAAAGATTTCGAGAGCATATCGGTCACGGCGGCGCGTATTCGCCGTACTTGCGAGCAAGCGAACGCGGGATTTAATGCCGAGGTATGGATCGCGCGTGATGATGCCATTCCCGATCAACTTTGGCAGGATTGGGCCCATCAGCTTAACAAGCGCTTTACCGCGACCTCCTTTAACCTTGTGCTGGCCTCGAGCGGTGATTTGGCCAACTTGGTTGAAACCCAACAAGTCGACTTTGCGTTTGGGGTCGATTACGAGCGTATTGACGACCCACGTATCAACTACCAACCGCTGGGTAAAATTCGCATGATGTCTGTATGTAACAGTGAGCATCCGTTGAGTCGACTACGTCGGGTCAGTGATGATCAACTACGTAACGCCATGCAAGCGGTAATGGTCTACCTCAACGAAAAAGACAATCCCGAGCTTCAACCCTTCTCACGCCGCTATATTGGCTTTTCTAGCTTTGAATATATGCTCAATACTATTTTGCAAGAAGAGGCATGGGGCGTGCTACCTGAGCCGCTGATCCGCAAACACCTCCGCGAGCAGCGCTTGGCTGTGATCAAGCATACTTACGGCCTCACGCAAGAAGACTATTGCCTGTTTACGGCGTCTGGTATGGCCGAACACCCTGGGATCCAATGGCTGAACGATAGCATTACTAACTATTTGTTTGATTTCTAGATCTTGTTTAATTTCTAAATCGTCTATTAAAAGTGATTTATATCATTGTCTTAGGCTGCTTTTTCGGGCGTTTTTAACTGACTCGAAAAAGTTTAAGATTTTCTGAGCGCACACATAGCGCTAGAATGCTTGCACTTGATTTCATCAACCCGGCTGATTGTCATCGAGCTTACTTGTTTTCATCGAGCCTACTTATTTTCATCTAGCCCACTTATTGTCATCGAGCCTAATTATGACTGCCTATCCTCGTTATCTGCCTTTTTCTCTCGCGGTCCTCGCGTGCTTAACCCCCTGGGTCACTTCGCCCATCGCTTTAGTACTCGGTTTTTTACTTACGTCTTTGGGCGGGGTACCCAGCGGATTACCGCTCACTAAGATCACTAAAAAGCTCCTCGCGTACTCTATCGTTGGACTGGGGTTTGGTATTCCTTTGCAAGAGGCGTTGGCGGTTACCGGCGACGGGATAGGGCTGATTATTGCCACCATTACGGGCACTCTGGTGTTTGGCACGATACTGGCCAAGCTGATCGGGTTGGATCGAAAAACGGGTCATTTAATTGCCTCGGGAACAGCTATTTGTGGCGGCAGTGCCATCGCGGCCGTCTCGCCCGCCATCAATGCCGATGATGAACAAATTGGCCTCGCGCTGGGCACCGTGTTTGTACTGAACTCGCTAGCGCTGTTTGTATTTCCGATGATTGGGCATGCGTTAGGGCTTGATCAGCATACCTTTGGGACTTGGGCGGCGATCGCGATTCACGATACATCATCGGTGGTGGGGGCGGCGTCTGCCTATGGTGAGCAAGCATTAACCACCGCCACGACACTCAAGCTTGCACGTGCATTATGGATTGTGCCTGTCGCCTTTGTCAGTGCACTGATGTTTCGTAGTCACGCCAAAAAAATCACTATCCCATTTTTTATTATCTTTTATTGCTTAGCTATCGGCATCAGTGATGTGTTTGTGCAAGCACAACCGATTTACGATGTGATTTTCGCGGTGGCTAAGCAAGTGTTGGTGGTGTGCTTGTTCTTGATAGGCTGCAGTATCTCTATCGCCCAGCTACGTGCCGCAGGCCCCAAGCCCCTGTTTTTTGGCATTGCGCTATGGGTGATTATCTCTTGCTCGTCGCTTGCTTGGCTGCTCTTTGCTGCTTAGTTGTCCGGTTTTGCTTCAGGATCACTCGTGCGGTGTGTCCTGAGGCAAACGGAGTACCGCGACCAATAAAAAAGCACTGAGTGCCGCAGCAAACTGCCACCATCCCGTGCTGGTCATTGCGAGAAAAAGCTGCAAGGTAATGGCAGCAAGCAAAATACCTTTCCTCATCTTCTTAGTCCATAAAGAATATAAATGTGCGTTTAGTATGCGCAATAGTTATATAAGAGCAAAATGCGATTTTGCGCTATCTCATAACTAAAATGTGTTTGGGACACTGAGTGTCAGAAATGCTGACAGCTGATTTGTGTTATAAATTATTGAAATTAAATGCATTTCATTTTCCACCTAACGGGATGATGAAAGCGCCAGCAAGTTCGCATTTGTAAAGCGGCGCAGTAGCACCAAGAATGTGTGCGTGTTTTCTACTTTTGGTGTTTTATGTCTCCTCAAAACGTGATCAATGAAAAGTCAGTCTTAGTGTTTTCAGCCCTTTTAGCATTAGGGTTTGCCATCACCGGCCTGGCCGTGGGGTGGTTTGCTGGCTCTTTAGTGATTATGTTCGACGGTATCTACTCGTTGATTAGCCTAGTGTTAACTTTGTTGTCACTGGGCGCGTCATGGTATATCCACTCGCGCTATGCAAGGCCGATCACACGTGCGCTGCTCACTCCGCTTGTTGTCGCCATTAAAGGTGCCGTGATTATGCTGTTGGTGAGTTATTCCCTTTACGAAGCGGTATCATCCTTGGTCGAGGGCGGACGTGCGGTTAATCCGTCATTGGCGGTGTTATTTGGTATCGTCAACGTGGTGGGTTGCGGTTACGGATGGTGGATGATTGCGCGTAAAAATCAAGCAGGGCAAAGCCAGTTGGTGGAGGCGGAATCGCGCCAGTGGCAAATGGACACCTTATTAAGTCTCGCAGTCACCTTAGGCTTTTTAGGTGCTTGGTTAGTGGCGCATTCACCTTGGTCGGATTATGCGGTTTATGCGGACCCTATGATGATGGTATTGATGTCGTTCTACTTTATCAAAGTGCCGTTCATCATGGTGCGTAACGCGTTAAAAGAGCTCGCACCTGTCACGGTAAAGTGGTATCGCACCCGAACGATGACAGTTTGACTGCAATACATATGGCGGCATTTAGCCGCCTCTTTATGCCATCTAGGCGGTATATCTATCGCACCGTTATCAACAGCCTGTCGTGCACCCGTCCGAATAGCCAAGTCACTACAACGCGAGTTTAGTGAGGTAGTGATGGCTTAACGTCAGTGAGCGTGCCAGCGGCTTGGGCAGGGTGTCGATTTCGAGGCTATCGAGCAGGTTTTTCACATGCAGCCCGAGTTCGGTATCACCACTGATACTGAGTTGACGCTGGAAAAACAGCGTATCCGGATCGCAATAGTGAGTCGCCATTTTTAAAAACGCTAACCAATCTCCCTCGATACTGGCGTCTTCTTCCCCCGATAAACCCACTAATAATTGGTTGCTTTCGTTCAGCGACACGAACCAATTGGCGTTGAGATCGCGCAAACCAATGCGAATGGTACGGCCAGCAAGAAAGTCGAACTCTTCCTCCGCCAGCGGCACGGCAAAAGCGGTATTCATCAATTTAGTCAACACCTGGGCCTGTAGCCCTTGTGGTAACTGAGTGATCGCTTTTAGGCCTGGTGTAATCAGATTGGGCTGAGGCAGTGGCAGAGCAAGGGGTTGTTGTGTGATTGGGTTAACGAGCATTTGGCTTTCCTTTGGTGCCAATGGTTGAGTGCCACTAGAGTAGCGAGGTTGGAGGCGCTGCCATTGGATCCGAGTCAAAAATGAGGAGGATTTTTGTGGCAACAGCGTCATTTATCGCGATTTTTATCCTCATGGGGAAGTGAGCTTGATACATATCAACCCCCCACACTGGCAACGCCCTTATCTTAGCCGGACAATCATAAAATGGAATGCAATGTTATGGAGCTCCTTTGTCCGGCGGGCAATATTCCGGCGGTTAAAAAAGCGATCGAGCATGGCGCCGATGCGGTGTATGTCGGCTTAAAAGATGATACCAATGCGCGCCATTTTCCTGGGCTGAACTTCACCGACAGCAAATTGCAGCGTGCCAGTCAGTATGTGCATGACCACGGCAAAGACTTGCACGTTGCCATTAACACCTTTGCTCACCCCGATGGTTGGCGCCGCTGGCAATATGCGATTGATAGCGCCGCCGGAAATGGCGCTGATGCACTGATCCTTGCTGATATGGCCTGTTTAGATTACGCCGCCAACACTTATCCCGATTTGGATATACACCTTTCTGTTCAAGCATCCGCCACTAACTCTGGGGCGATCCGTTTCTATCAGCAGCAATATGGCGTTAAGCGAGTGGTATTGCCACGGGTGCTGTCTATTCATCAGGTTAAACAACTAGCACGCGATACCGATGTTGACTTAGAGGTATTTGCCTTCGGCAGCCTGTGCATTATGGCCGAAGGGCGCTGCTATTTATCGTCTTATCTTACCGGCCAGTCGCCCAATACCGTGGGCGCTTGCTCACCGGCGGCATTCGTGCGCTGGCAAGATACTGAGCAAGGGCTGGAGTCGCGCTTAAATGGTGTCTTGATTGATCGGTATCAAGCCGACGAAAAAGCGGGGTATCCCACCCTCTGCAAAGGCCGTTTCTGTGTCGACGGCAATCGCTATCACGCACTGGAAGAGCCCACCAGTTTGAACACCTTAAGTGTCCTGCCTGAGCTTTATCGCGCCGGGATCAAATCGGTCAAGATCGAAGGTCGTCAGCGCAGCCCTGCATATGTGGAGCAAGTTGCACGGGTATGGCGTCAAGCGATTGATCGCTGTGTCGCAAACCCCGAGGCGTTTGATATTGCACCGGATTGGGCGCATTCGCTCGATAGTCTTTCTGAAGGGGTGCAAACCAGTTTGGGTGCTTACCATCGCAAGTGGCAATAAGGAATTATGATGCAATTTTCTCTCGGGCCAATCCTGTATTACTGGCCCAAGGCTGAGGTTGAAGCCTTTTATCAAGCGGCGGCAGACAGCCAAGCCGATGTGATTTATCTCGGCGAAACCGTCTGTGCTAAGCGGCGAGAGCTGAAAACCAAAGACTGGATCGGGCTCGCGCGTGAGCTGGCTGAGTCTGGTAAACAAGTGGTGCTCTCGACCATGGCGCTGATTGAAGCGCCCTCAGAGCTGACCATGCTAAAACGCTACTGTGACAATGATGATATTCGCATTGAAGCGAATGACGTGAGCGCGGTGCAGTTTTTAAGCGAGCGTCGGCAGCCCTTTGTGGTGGGGGCGGCCATCAATTGCTATAACCCGCAAACATTAAAGCAATTTGTTGACCTTGGCATGACACGCTGGGTGATGCCGGTGGAGCTTTCGCGCGATTGGTTGGTGAATATGTTGAACGGCTGTGATGCACTGGGTATTCGCGACCAGTTTGAGGTGGAGGTCACTGGCTATGGTTACTTGCCACTGGCTTATTCGGCACGCTGTTTTACCGCGCGCTCAGAAAACCGTGCCAAAGATGACTGCGAGCTGTGCTGCCTAAAATACCCCAATGGACGGTTAACGGAATCCCAAGAGGGTCAAGCGGTATTTGTGCTGAATGGCATTCAAACCCAGTCCGGGCAATGCGCCAATCTCGTTAACGATTTACCGTCGATGCAAGGGCTGGTGGACGTGGTGCGATTAAGCCCACTGTCGCTTGACACCTTGCAATGGGTAGACAAATTCCGTGCTAACCAAGCAGGCACCCAGCCGCAACCGCTCAACCACGATTGCAATGGCTATTGGCACCATTTGGCGGGCATGGCACAAGTCATCGGGTAGTTGACTTTTCCTTTCAAGGTGCGGGATGAATCACTTCATCAACATGGTTTTTAAGGCATTGTCTACTATTATCGCTTAGCTAAATGGTTGCATCGGGCTATCGGGAATTAGGGCGACTCAACACTCGGATAGGAACACAAGGATGCAGGTGGGGCGTACCTCGGTTGAGGGCTTGGATGTGAATTTTGCCTGAATGTACAAATTGGTGACATGCATCATCAACATGCGCCGCATCTGTTTGCAACGCCTGGCCAAGCGGTCGGGCGTTTTAAGCCAAAGGAGCCAACATCATGATTGATAAACATACCGTGATGCGGGTTGCGCGGCCAACTGACGCGTGCAAGTGCTCGCGGGCGTTTTTAATCGTAGCGCGCCATTAAAAATGCGCCCGATAAACGGACGCTTGGTGAGTCAGTTGACTGATAGGTTTAGGCCGCTGAGTAACGTTTTGCCATATTATTCGCGGCTAACATGGCGTGATAGACATCCTCTTCGCTGACCGTCATTGGCATATTGCCCATGGTGTCACCTTCTGCACAAGCGATACGCGCAACTTCACGCCACTCTTCTTCAATAAAGGTTTTTAGTCCCATTTGCTCTAGCGTGAGTGGCAAACCCGCTGTTTTGATAATTCTAACCACATTATCAATTTCATCTTTAGGGGCGTTTTCCAGTACCAATTGCGTCAACAACCCAAAGACGACTTTTTCACCGTGCTGGGCATGGTGCAAATCAGCCACGGCGGTCATCCCATTATTTACGGCGTGCGCGGCGGCGAGACCGCCAGCTTCTGCGCCCACACCACTTAGATAAATCGTTGCTTCGATCATCTGCTCCAGTGCTGGCGTGCTCACTTTACTGGCGAGTGCATCCATGGCGGCATCAATGTTTTCGCTGAGCAGCTCATAACAAAGCTGAGCAAGGCCGAGGCCAGTACGTGAAGGGCGCTTTTGGACCAAGTTAACGCCGTCGGCACGATAACAGGCGCGTGCTTCAAAATAAGTCGCCAACGCATCGCCCACCCCCGCAGCAAAAAATCGTGCAGGTGCTCCGGCAATAATGCCTGTATCGGCAATCACTGCGTCCGGGTTTTGTGGCAAGAATAAGTAGCGATCAAACTCACCGTCAGGTTTGTAGATCACTGACAAGGCGGTGCAAGGAGCATCGGTTGAGGCAATAGTGGGATATAAAATAACCGGCACTTTTCGCTCGTAAGCGACGGCTTTGGCGCAATCGAGGGTTTTACCTCCACCAATACCGACGATCACATTGGCTTTTTGTTGCTCAGCGATACCAAGGTTACGATCGATTTCTTGCTGGGTACATTCGTACTGAAATTTCTCGACATGGGCCGCCAAGCCCTCTGCGCGCTCAATGGCAGGCACTGAGGTTTGGTTAACCTGATTAAGAAAGAACTCATCACAAATAATATACGCGTTAGAACCAAAGTCTTGAACGCTTTCCGGCAATTGTGCGAGTAAGCCTGTACCAATGATGAATTGTTTCGGAGACGTTACCGTGCGAGGGGTCGTTGCCATAATGAGCTCCATTGTTATCGTAAAGTTTCTTTATGCTAAGAAAGATATAATCTTACGCAGTTTTATAGAATAAGTATATGATCTAAATCGATTATTGATAAATTCCCGAGCGGCCTTTTTTATCCAATGCGTTATCTATTACGCAAATACCGGATCCATGCTGCCGGCCTCGCGTGGGGCCATTAGCTTAAAGTTGTCGCTGTAGTCCACGGGAATAGCGATAACCGCTGGGCCTTGGGTATCCATGGCTTGTTTAAGTTGGGTGACTAAATCTTCTTGTCGTGTGACTGCATAGCCCTTGGCGCCAAAGGATTCGGCATAGGCTTTAAAATCAATCGGACCAAATTTCACCCCTGAATAACGTTGGTACTTTTTAACTTCCTGCATTTCCACCATGTTATAGGCGTTATCGACCCAGATGATGTGCAGCAAGTTACACTTGAGACGCACTGCCGTTTCTAGCTCCATACTTGATTGCATAAATCCACCGTCTCCGGATACGGACACCACTTTACGGTCGGGGTTGAGCAAGCTCGCACCAATCCCCCACGGCAAGGCGACGCCCATGGTTTGTTGGCCATTAGAGACCAATAATTGCCGAGAGCGGAAGCAATTAAGATAGCGCGCAATCCAAATATGGAAGCTGCCCATGTCTAAGCACAAGGTGGTGTCTGGCGTGATCACATCCTGCATGGCTTTAATCAAATGCAGTGGATGCATGGCAAAATCTTGGTGTGAACGACTGTATGCTCGAATAGCTTGGCGCTGGTGGGCCACTTCTTCAAGTAAATCAACTGTTGATGCGGGCATCAGCCATTGATGGTCGAGTTGTTCGGTGAGCGCATTAAGAGTGGGCTCAATCTGGCCAACGAGTTCCACGCTAGGGCGGTAATAGTGCTCAATTTCTGCTGGTGCCACATCGATATGGATAATATCGGTGTGTTGCGTGTTCCAAAGCTCTGGATCATATTCAATTGGGCCAAAACCAATAGTGACGATCAGATCAGCGTTCGCTAACAAGAGATCACCGGGTTGATTATTAAATAAGCCGACCCGACCCGCAAAGCGCTGATAGTAGGTGATGTCGACGGTACCAGCGGCTTGGTAGGTCCCGATGACGGGAAGCTGGGTACGATTGAGTAGGGCGCGAATGGCTGCGGCATTTTCAGGACGGCTGGCTTGTAACCCCAGTAAGAATACCGGATTATGCGCCGCTTTGATTTTGTTGGCCGCTTCGCGGATAGCGCGCGTATCAGCCATCCCTAATGGTGCCGGAAATGAAGGCGCAAGCACGCCACTGTCGACCGGTTGGTTAAGAATATCCATAGGTAAACTGACAAACGCGGCACCCGGGCGACCGCTTTCCGCTGCACGAAAAGCGTTGGCAAGGATTTCAGAGGTCGCTGAACCGGCTTGGACTTCGGCACTGTATTTGGTAACCGAATTGAAAATGCTGACGGTATCTAGGCTTTGGTGGGTTTGTTTTTGTTGATCGGCACGTTTCACCGCACCACCTAAAGCAACCACAGGATCGCCTTCAGAATTAGCAGTCGCCAGTCCAGTCACCAGGTTCGTGCAGCCCGGGCCGGACGTTGCCATGGTGACGCCCGCTTTACCGGTTAAGCGGCCAATAACACCGGCCATAAAGGCGCCATTCGCCTCATGGCGGACCGGGATCATTTTGATATTGGTATCTTCAATCGCATCAAAGAGGCGATCAATTTTTGCGCCCGGTATACCAAAAATATACTCGACGCCTTGACGTTCTAAGTGGGTTGCGACCAGTTGTGCGCCTGTGTCCCAATGCGTTGTTGTTGTCATGTTGGGCTCCTCGTGAGGTTAGCTCCCTATGGGAGGTGATATTATTTTTCTGCTTTTTCGATAGCGGCGTGAATATTGTCTGGTGTTAAGTTCGCGCCCAAAAATTCCGCATTGGTGGGGAGGTCAATCACCAACTTGGAGACGCGGCCGATTTGCAAGGTGCCGCATGCCAACTCGTAGTCTTGGACATGGCCGCCGCCTGCGCGAGTGTCAGTGATAAAGTGCTCGTGATAGCCTGCGACATTGATGCCCTGGGTATATTGCGGGCTACGGAAACCAGCAATTACGCCATTAACGTGATCAAAACGAAATTCTGGTTGGGCATCGATGGCCTCGAGCATGGGCTTGTATGGCTGTGTTTGCTTGGGCACGGTGCGCGTACGCACATGCTCGAAGGCACCATCAATTCGAACGGCACAGAACAGATTGTCACTTGGCACCAGTGTGTCGATTACGTCGTGCAGCTCTTGGCGCGACATGGGATGATCAAACTGTTGTGTAATGTCTGGTTTGAAAAAGGTCATAACGGCGAATGGTGTTTTTTGCTCAGGATCCGCGCGCCTTGCCGAACCATCGCCGCGTAGTTGAAAAATCGTCTGATCAAAGGCGATGAGTTCACCGTCCAATTGGTTAAAGGTCCCTAGGCCAAAGTCGCCATGCTCGAGCAGGTCGGCCATGGTGGTCTCGCCCTCATACACGCCATCAATCAAGGCACTCATCAATGAGGTTTGATAAACCTCACCTTCTCCTGTTTGTTGGTGATGCTTGAGATAGGCGGCGGCGACATGTTCTGCACAGTGGCAGGTTTGGGTGCTCATAAAGCGTCCTTATAAACCGAAGTCAGTTAGGTTAAAACCGAATATTGATGATGCGAGGTTGAAGAAGGAGACACCAATACAAATAACGTTGGTTTTGATATCTAAAAGATATGGCACATGGAAAACGTGGTAAGATATTGAATCCAAACAGTTGATAATGCGCAGCATTAAGGCATGACGATGGAGTTTAGGTATTTACGGTATTTCGTCACAGTGGCCGAGTGTCAGCACTTTACGCGCGCGGCTGAGAAACTAGGTATTGCTCAGCCGCCACTGAGCCAGCAAATTAAAAAGCTAGAACAAGAGATAGGTGTGCCCTTATTAGAGCGCCTACCGCGAGGTGTGTCGTTGACACCAGCAGGAGCGGTGCTTTATCAAGATGCGGTAAAAATTCTCAGTCAGTTAGATCAAGCCGTGCAGCGCACAAAGCAGGTTGCCCGCGGGGAACGTAATCAAATACGCCTCGGTTTTGCCAGCTCGACGGTCGTCAGCCAACAAGTGTTAGCGCTGGTGCGAGGGTTACAAGAACATCATCCCGATATTGATTTTCAGCCGGTCGAGCAGCCCATGCCATCATTAGTGGAGACACTTCGTCAACAAGAGGTGGATTTAGCTTTCTTACGTTTGCCTTGTTATGCCAGTGAACATGTGGCGCATACCGCCTTATTTGATGATCCCTTTAAACTGGTTGTCGCGGCTGACCATCCTCTCGCGACATGTCACAGCGTGACGTTGTCACAGCTCGGCAATGATCCGATCATTCTCTTCCCTCGTGATATCGGGCCTGGGCTCCATGACGCGTTATCTGATGCATTAAAAAGCGCAGGATTGACACCATCTTCTGCATCGCTTGCGCCACAACTCCATTCCGCAACCGCAATGGTATCCGCGGGTTTTGGCGTAGCCTTGGTTCCCGCTTCGCTAACCACCCAGTTGAGCGACCACGTGTCTGTGCTGTCGCTGGTACAGATGCCTTTGAGTAGCCAAGTGGTGCTGGCTTGGCAACGCACGAATACTGCCCAAGTGGTGCGTCGCTGTATTGCAACGGCACGCGAATGGGCGAATGCTCAGTAAGCCACCCAGATCGTCATCGTGTTCAACGCTAACGTGCGGCGTGTTGTAAAAATTCGAGTTGCATACGCTCTTGCTCGGACATTTGATAGGGTGTGTCCGACAATTGGTCAATGTCAAAGACGCCCAATGAATAGGTGTCTTTCGGAGTGATACCAAATTGTGCTCGCTCGCCGGGGGAGCCTGACATGCGTTCAATCACGATATTTTTTAGCTGCCACTGCTTATCGAAGCCGAGTAACGTTTGCTTAAACGCTTTTAATTCAACAGTGTGATCGCCTTCCTGAAGCCGTTTTTTGGTGGTGAGAAACGCAACGGGTTCGTCGTTTTGGGTGAACAGATTGGCGCGAAAACGATAGATTCCGCCCTTATCGACATTAAGTTGTAAAGGGATAATCATATCGGCATCACGACCAAAGACGGGTTTTACTTGCGCTAACTGGGCAATCGGCTGATATAGCCTAAAATCGGCAGTGAGCACATCATGCCCAGAATCAAAGTCTAGGATCGCCTTGAGACGTAACTCCATCGGCCAGCTTTCGTCTGGCTCAATCTGCCATGTGTCTCCCGACACGGTCTTTGTCTTAATCACCTGGTTGGTCCTGACATCAATAATCTCTAAGACGGTTTGATTAACAGGTAAAGAGGCAACCAATGACGCTTGTATCGGATTGGGATAAAAATAGCGGTATTGACTTAATTTGAGCGCGGCTTTCTCGGTGCCATCAAGTATAGGAACGGGTGTACTGATATGCCGATTCCAGTGCAAATAAGGGCTTTGCGGCGAGGCGATGGGCATTGAATAAGGCGGGTGTTGGATTTTTTCTGCATAATCCGATGCAATGTAGCTAAGCGAGTTTCGCATGCTAACCGGTACAATATCTGGCTCAGTGGGTTGGGTTTGTTGTGCGAACGTTGTGACCTCTTCGTCTGTTGTTTGGCTCAATGATGACGCACTCTGTTCGTTGGTACGCACTATCGTGTTGGTCGCCAGCGCCATAGACGCTGGTTCTGGTGTATCAAGCCACAAATAGCCGGTAATGCCGATAGCACTTATCAGAGTGACTGCCAGGATCAGTCTTGTCATTGTAACCCCTAATTAACGTGTAACGAACAAACTATCATGAGTGAGAAAAGTGAAGAAATCCGACAAGCTGCTTCCTCACCATAAAAAAGCAGCTTTGCCGATTTTGTCACAGTGTGTTGTGCTTATTGCGGTAGGGCGTACACGATCTCTGACAATGTGTCACGGTCCGAATCACGGACATATCGATATTTTTTGCCAAACCAACCATCCTTATCAAAGGTTTCAACTGAGATGCGTGATTGATCGTCAAGCTTGAGCTCTGGATCGGTGGCGGTAACTTTACCTCGATGCGCTGACTTAAAGATCGTGAGGTGGCTGTATTTATTCCCCATTAGCAACGGGTAGTGCATGGGGATAAAGCGTCTCACTCCTTTATGGACATAATCTAACTTGCCATCGAACTCAATCGCGGTCGAACAGCTATCAAATGCATCGACATCGGCAGCGCCACATGCAGAATGCGCGGCAACCACACCGTCATCACTGCCTGGAATAAAGGGAGATGTCGCCCCCAAGAAGTCAGAGCCATTGCCAACAAAGCGAATACGAGGGACACGGTTGTCGGGCCAGTTCGATAATTGGCGTGCGTTGGCGACTTTTAAATCGTTCAGAACGCCAATATTGTCTTTGTTCGGTAACTGACCTATCCAAAGCGATACCGCTTTTTTCATTGCGTGATTAAGCCAACCGCCTCCCTGTGCCACATTGACAGCAATGTTTGCCATTTCGACACCACCACCTGCACCGGCAAAATCGAAAGTCCCTACAATATTGAGCGGCTCAAGACCTGCGTTAATCAACCAATTTTCTTGGTTATCTAACAGGTAGCGTGCAACCAAATCACCGGTAGAGTGGGTGACTAAAAGGCAGCCGGACAAACAGGTTTCTTGCTCTGAAAGGGCTTTTAGCGCAGGCCAAAGGTAATCTGAGGCGATTTTTCCTTCAATACGCTCATTGGCCGGCCAATCTATACGTGCTTCGGCGTACTGCAGCCAGTAATCTTGCCAATAGTTAGCGCCATCTTGCACGACTTGATCGTGATCGGGGCGGCTTTGTAGTTGATCAGGCTGAAAACCGTGAATCAGTACCACTTTATAGGGGCCGATTGCGGCGAAGGCAGAAGCGGAAAATATGGCCGCCAGCATGAGTAATGCGCGATATATATTTTTCATTGTTGTAGCCAAGTTGTTTTGAGTAAACACTCAGTATTATGTAGCGGATTGTACAATAAGTGCCACAATGATAATTTTTTCTATTAATAGATTGGATCATAATTTTATGTAAAGTGTGATCTTGTTTCTAATTAAAACGTTTACTATCGCAATGAATTATTGATTTTTTTATAATCAAAAGAAAAAGCCTATGATTTACTTCGACGTCGTTGCGAGGAAGCTCTATCATCACAACAAATCCACCCGACTTGGCTTCCGCGAAGCCTTGGTGTTGGAGTGCCTGTTACGGCATGCCCCTAAGACCGTTTGTAAGCAAACTTTGATTTGTTACGCATGGGGAAATGAATACATTGGTCAAACATCGTTAGCCAAATCGATCAGTGCGCTAAGACGAAGCTTAATGACGATTAGCGCAGATCCGACTTTGGTAGTCACCGTGCCGAAGCAAGGCTATCGCATGGTCGCGGGCATGGTAGAAACCAAGACTGTCGGCGAGTCACTAACAACCGTAGAGCAAACTAAGGTAGCCCCCGTCAAGACGAATGCGGTAACGGGTCTCTCTGCTGCTGAGTCGAGGCATGATGCTGACAATAAGGCAGTATCGAGTAAACCGATACGCCAGTGTGTCATGATGGCGTTGATGTTATTGGCCTGTGTGGCGAGCAGCGTGTTTGTGGTAGGAAAAATCAATGGCTGGTTTTGGAGTGATCTGGTACAGCGAGGCGAGCTGACACAGAAACGTGTCGGTAGCCTTTATGTTTTTTATCCTCAAAAAACACGACTTGACTTTCCGATGGAGCAGTTTTTGAGCCACAGCCAGTGTGATTGCCTTGTATATGTAGAAAACAGGCATAAGTTAACAAAGATGATTTTTGTATCAAGAAAGACCAAACGCAGTGTGTCTATCCGCTATTCGCCTTTTAATATCAAGCATGCCACTAGTAAAATTGAGCAATTTCTTGCTGAGGAATAAAAAAAGAGTATTTGCTTTATTTTAATCAGCTTTACCTAACGCCACATCCGACGTGTTATCACGTTAACTTCCTATCATAGCAACCGCTATTCAAATAATAGAGTATTAACTCTAATTATTTTTTTCTTTTTTGGGGCGTTCACTCCTGAATAAATAGCACATTTTACGTTATGAAAATATATTCGGGTGTAACTTAAATATATGAAAAGTGTAGGGAAATTAAATCATATTGTTTTGTTTTGTTTTTTTGTTGGCTATGAGAAAGTTAATAGGGTCAGCTTTCGAATAGCTGGCGGGGTCTAATCATACGGAAAAAAGAGAGACATAAAATAGCGACAATCATACGTACAACAATCATGAATCTTTCTATCGTCGCAGTGCTCATTAGTGAGTGGGCAGCTCGGGTGAAAGCCTACCTTGATAGAATCACTTTTAGATGTTCAACTATGCATCTGAAATTTAAATAGATATAATAATCAACATAAAGG
>NZ_MUFF01000018.1:0-52440 GCF_001996105.1 Salinivibrio sp. IB643 | reverse complement strand
ATGATAAATAGCGAATAAAAACTAAAAATAGCACAGATAACATACAAAAACGCACAAGAAGCGTCAGCGTCTTGTGCGTCATAAGGGAGAAAACAGCGATAAAACGGCGCTAGTCAGCCGATGACGAAAAGCGCTCTCGCACATGGCGGGCAAAGCCACTGCCTGCTTCTTGGTAGATATTAAAGGCTTCGTCCACACCCAGAGCCTTAAGTTGTTCCAACTCATCTTGGTACTTAGCAATCGCGGCCACTTTGCCCTTAAAGGGCGTTTGTCGGATTTGTTCCAGTGCCAGTGTATTGGCTTGGCTATTGGGCATAGCAAGTAAAATCAGTGATACGTTGCCATTTGAGACCGCTCGGGACCAAAAGTCGGGGTCGGTGGCATCACCTAGGATCACCCGCCGTCCTTCTTGCTGGTGGTGAGCGACGGATTCCTCTCGGGTATCAATCCCCACGATGGGCTGTTGATGAGTGGTCGCCAGTTCATCGTAGGCGCCTGTGCCGATACGCCCCATCCCCAATACCAATATGCTGGCGTCACCGAGATTAATGGGTTGTTCACTGGTGTGAAGTTTATCTGGAGCACGCTCGGGTAACCAGCGCGAGGCCCATGTATACAACGCGTTACTAAAGGTATTTAGCGGCGCAGAGAAGATAAAGCTGAGCGAGACTGCGATAGCAATAGAGACAAGAATCGGCCCAGGCATTAATCCGGTTTGGTACGCCAGTCCACCGACAATGAGACCAAATTCACTGAAGTTGAACAAGGTAAGGGTGGTAAACAGCGCGGTGCGCACACGATAGCGAAAACCACTAACGACCCAATAATACAAAATGCCTTTTATCGGCAGCAGTAACATTAAAATCAACGCAAAACTAAAACTTTGCCAAGTAGGTTGCTCGGATAAGCCAATATTGAGGAAAAAGCAGATTAAGAATAACTCTTTAATATTAAATAGAGATTTAGCCATTTCTGATGCGCGGGGATGGCTAGCGAGTAACATTCCCAAGATGAGCGCGCCTAAATCAGGCTTGATCCCGACCGCGCCAAATAGCCCGGCGCCAGCAACCAGTGCAAGGAAAATAGCGTAGAGTACCAGCATTTCCCCATGACCTGCCTTATCGAGTAGCTTGCCGAGTACGGGCTTGAGCAGAGGCAAAGCGAATAACAATAATGCGGTCAAATCAGGTGTTTTTCCTGAGGTGGCTGTCAAAAAGATCACCGCGAAGATGTCTTGCATGATCAGCATGCCAATCGCCAAGGTGCCATACGTCGCGTTGAGTTCGCCTTTATCTTGTAAGGCTTTAATCGCAAAGACGGTGCTAGAAAAAGATAACGCAAAACCGAGTAGCAGCATCTCTGACAGGCCCATGCTTGATAGCATGGGAAGACTCAAGGCTTTCAGGCCCATTAGCGCTAAGGTAAAAAAGCCGGTTGTCAGCACATTGTGCGCGGTAGCGCCAAACCAAATTTCTTTGGCAAACAGCGTTTTGACATCGAGCTTCAACCCAATTGTGAAAAGGAGAAGGGTGACCCCTAGTTCGGCTAGCTGGGTGATCACGGGGGTGGATTGATACCCCATTGCATGGAGAGCAAAACCGGCGAGCAGAAAGCCAACTAAAGGGGGAAGGTGGCAGCGCATTAATATGTAGCCACTGACAAAAGCGGTTGAGATAAAAACCAGTTCCATATTTTATACTTATTCCAGAGTTGAATGAGACAACGTCTTGTCTGTCACGTGGCTATAATGTACACGTTTTGTGGTCAATCTGTGAATGTAAAATAGTCACTAACTTGGCCGATGAGGGATAGATGTGAAAAGGGAGAAAAACGGGCTTACAGAGGAGCAAGCCCGATAGCATTATTCTTCGAGTAACTGTTGAAGGAGTTCACCGTTTAGCATCGCACGCTTGACTAAAGCAAACGCCGCCATAGTCGGCTGAGTTTGTAAATCCGCGCTAACGATCGCCAGTTTTTGGTGGAAGCTTGGCAGTGACTGGTTTTCTACACAGCGCTCAATGGCGGGGAATACCACACTTTTGGCGGCGGTGATCTTACCCGCAATGACAACCAGCTGCGGGTTAAACAGGTTCACCGTCATCGCGATCGCTTTACCCAAATGATTACCGACTTTGACTAAGACTTGACGGGCCAGCTCATCGCCTTGCTCGGCGGCTTGGCAAATGGCCTCGATGGTTAACGTTTGATCGTGCGTTAGGCTGCTGGGATGACCTTGAGCCAATAATTGCTGCGCATGCTCAATGATGGCCTCGTTTGATGCGACGGTTTCCAGGCAGCCAAAGTTACCACATTGGCATTTTTTACCGAGAGGGTCGATTTGAACATGGCCGAGTTCACCCACATTCCGGTTGTGACCGAGAAAGATCTGGCCATTGACGATAATCCCTGCCCCGGTTCCGTGATGCACACTGACCAGCATTGAATCGTAGTAGTCTTGACTGGCGCCAAAGTAGTGCTCAGCGAGTGCTTGTCCTCGAATATCGTTGCCAACAAAGGCTTGCACGCCAAATTCATCGCGCAGTGTATCGGCGAGCGCGAGTTGCTGAATATTAATATTGGGCATGTACTCGACCACACCAGTATCTGGGTCGACCAAACCTGGCATCACAACTGAAATGGCAATGAGCTCTCGAATGGCATGTTGGTGAGTATCAATAAATTGGCTCACGATATCGATTAAGCCTTTGACCAACTGATCTTGATCTTGGTAATGAAAGGTTTCACCGTGCTCAGCCAGTGAGGCACCGCTTAAGTCATACAAAGATAGCTCAATAAAATGACGCCCCAATCGCACGGCAAGCGTATGAAAAGGGACGCACTCGGTGGTCAGTGAAATGGCGCGACGTCCACCGGTTGAGGCCTGTTGTGCCACTTCTTTGATCAGGCCTCTTTCCAGGAGTTGGCGGGTTATTTTTGTCACACTTGCAGGAGCCAGTCGACTCACATCAGCAATTTGTATGCGTGAAATAGGCCCTTGTTGATCAATGAGTCGATAAACGGCTGCGCCGTTCAGTTGCTTTACGAGATCGACATTCCCAATTTTTCCGCCAGTCATAGGTGTCCTAGCTGTGTAAATAGTGCCCGTTTACGATCGTTGCTTGAATGTTGATTGAACGGTCAAAAATGGCAAGATTCGCGACTTTTCCGGGACGAATACTGCCATAATGCTGATCAATGCCCATTGCGCGAGCAGGATAGAGCGTCGCCATCCGCAAGGCTTCATCCAAGGCGATCCCTACATGCTCAACACTGTTATGCACCGCTCGGTCCATCGTCAATGCTGAGCCGCCAAGTGTACCATTTTCATCAACACACTTACCGTCGCGGTAATATACTTTCTTACCTACAAAAATAAAGTGATCCATGTCGGCTCCTGCTGGTGCGACTGCATCGGTAACCAACACTAATTTATCCCTTTTTACTTGGTGCGCGAGTCGAATATTGGCATATGACACATGAAAGCCATCGGCAATCACGCCGGTATAAACATCGGGGGTATCATAAATCGCACCGACCATCCCAGGCTCGCGCCCTGTGATCGATGTCATGGCATTAAACAGGTGCGTAGCAAAGCCGATACCATTGGCGAAGCCCTCTCTCGCTTCAGCGTAGGTCGCATTGGTATGTCCTGCCGAGACGATGATCCCTGCCTTTGTCAGCGCCTGGATATGGGCGCGGGGGGTGAGCTCGGGCGCGACGGTAACTTTTGTAATGACGTCTGCGTTATCGCATAAGTAGGCAATCATGTCATCGCTACTTGGGCGAATATAATCGGCGCTATGAATTCCTTTTTTTTGAGTATTTAAATAAGGCCCTTCTAAATGCAATCCAAGTGCTTGATGCGGGTGCTTGGCTTTATGGTCCCGCATTGCGGCGACAGCGGCTTTCATGTCGGCATCAGAGCTGGTGATCAGGGTAGGCAGGAAATTAGTGCAACCTGATTTAAGATTCGCTTGGTGCATGGTGTCGATGGTATCGGACGTAATGTCATCATTAAACATCACGCCGCCACAGCCATTCAGCTGCAGATCAATAAAACCAGGGCTAACCATCGCACCTTCTAGACTGCGTGTTTCAATGTCAGTGGAAAGCGCATGTTGTGGGCACACGTCTGCAATCAGGCCTTCCCGAATGACGATGGCATGATCATCAAGTACCTCATGGCCAGTAAAAATCCGGCAGTGGGTTAGAGCATACATGCTTAAATTCCTTATAAATGATGGATATTTTGGGCTTCAAGCTCTTGAAAGTACTTCACCGTTTTGACTTTTAGCTCTGCGGTTGAGGGCGAATCGCACACAATCATGGCCTTGGGATGAAGCTGCAGTGCCGAGACGGTCCAAAGATGATTGACTGACCCTTCCACCGCCGCTTCGAGCGCTTGCGCTTTATTGGCACCAGTAACCAGAATCATGACTTCTTCGGCATCGAGTAGCGTACCAACACCAATGGTGAGCGCGTGTTTTGGCACTTGATTGATATCATTATCAAAGAAGCGAGAGTTTGCCACACGCGTGTCTTCGGTCAAGGTTTTGATCCGAGTTCGCGATGCTAACGAAGAGGCCGGTTCATTAAATGCAATGTGGCCATCGTTACCCACACCGCCCATAAAGAGATGAATTTTGCCGTAGGCTTTGATTTTTTCTTCATAGCCTTGGCATTCCGCCTCGATATCGGTCGCATTTCCATCAAGCAGGTTGATGTTTTTTTCTTGAATATCAATGTGGTTAAAGAAGTTTTCATACATAAAGGTACGATAGGCCTGCGGATGATTGGCCGGGATACCACAGTATTCGTCCATATTGAATGTCACCACATGTTCAAAGCTAATTTCGCCTTTTTTATGAAGTTTAATCAATTGGTTGTAGGTATTCAGTGGGGTGCCACCGGTCGGCAAACCTAACACAAAAGGGTGGTCTGCGGTCGGGGCAAACTGGTTAATGGTATCGACGATGTAACGCGCCGACCAAAGACCAACTTGCTGGCTGGTTTGTAAAGGAATGAGTCGCATGAGTCACCTCGGTAATCGGTTCCGGAATCTAGGCTCTAGCATAACGGATATGTACATTTATTTTCATCATAAAATAAGTTTTATGATCAGGCTAACAATTTTCTTCTGTTTTGGGGTTGTTCGGTGATGATGCTCACAAATAGCACGGGTTTAATTTGCGAAGCGAATTTATTGCCATAAACTGCAAGTGAATAACATTGCTTTACAAAAGAAGTGATTTAATAAAAAGTCCTTGAGTGAATGCTCAAGTGGTGGTTCCAGCAAAGGCGCATAGACGCACAATTGCTGAACACAGAAAAATACACAGGGGGAACGACGGTGAATATTCTTGGTTATGCACAACGTATAGGTCGTGCGCTGATGGTGCCGGTAGCGGTACTACCTGCAGCTGCGATCTTAATGGGGGTCGGTTACTGGCTGGATCCAACCGGTTGGGGCGCAAATAATGCCCTTGCTGCTTTTATGATTAAGTCAGGCGCGGCGATCATTGATAACATGTCCGTCTTATTTGCCATTGGTGTGGCATATGGGATGTCAAAAGATAAAGACGGTGCGGCGGCACTGGCGGGCTTTGTTGGCTTTATGGTGATCACCACGTTATGTGCCCCAGGCGCGGTTAGCCAAATTGGTTTAATCGATATTTCTCTGGGTAACAATGAGTTAGCGTTTAGCAAAATCAATAACCAGTTTATCGGTATCTTGATTGGTGTGGTATCGGCTGAGCTTTATAATCGCTATAGCGGCGTTGAGCTGCCAAAAGCGTTGGCCTTCTTTAGTGGTAAACGCTTGGTACCTATCCTGGTATCTGTGGTGGCTATCGCCATTTCGTTTGTACTGATGTTTGTCTGGCCTGTGGTGTTTGGTGGCCTGGTTCACTTCGGTGAAAGCATTACCAACTTAGGCGCCGCCGGTGCTGGTCTTTACGGCTTCTTTAACCGCCTACTTATTCCAGTCGGGCTGCATCATGCGCTGAATGCGGTATTCTGGTTCGATACCGTCGGGATTAATGACTTGGGTCGTTTCTGGCTCGGTGCGCAAGGCCTAGAATCTGGTGAGGCGATTAAAGGCGCTACAGGTATGTATATGGCCGGTTTCTTCCCCGTGATGATGTTTGGCCTACCGGGTGCAGCGTTGGCTATGTATCACACCGCTCGCCCAGAGAATAAAGCACGTGTAGCATCGATCATGATTGCGGCAGGTTTTGCGGCTTTCTTTACCGGGGTGACTGAACCGCTTGAGTTTGCCTTCCTGTTCGTCGCGCCAGTGCTATTTGTCTTGCATGCGTTCTTGACCGGTATTTCGTTGTTCATTGCTGCAACGTTCAATTGGACGGCAGGCTTTGGTTTCTCGGCAGGCCTTGTTGACTTGGTGTTGTCTTCGAAAAACCCTGTCGCCAACGAATGGTATATGCTTCCTGTCATGGGGCTGGTGTTCTTTGTGCTCTACTATGCCACCTTCCGAGCGGCTATCATGGCAATGAACTTGAAAACGCCAGGTCGAGAAGATGACGCGGTTGAAAGTGCGCCTGCCAACAACAGTGGCAAGAGTGATAATCGTGAACTTGCGCGTCAATATTTGAAAGCATTAGGCGGCCATCAAAACCTGACTTCGATTGATGCCTGTATTACGCGTTTGCGTCTGTCAGTTGCTGACCGTGATATTGTTGATGAAGCGAAGCTGAAAGCGATTGGTGCGATGGGCGTGGTTAAACTCGGCGAAAATAACTTGCAGGTTATCCTCGGTCCATTGGCAGAGATTATTGCCGGGGAGCTCAAGCAGATCCCTGAAGATGAAGATCTCTCCAAGGTGTCGTTGCCTTAAACTTAGTTTGAATGATAAATAATGACGATGAAAACGCTCAGCGGGTTGCTGGGCGTTTTTTTATCCACGGAGCATGTTGGTTTCGTCTAAAAAAGTAACAATTAAGAGGGCGTAGCAAAGACAATCACAACAACGGGTTGAGTCAGAGGGCGGAATGAGCGATCATAACATTTATGTAGCTTTAAAATTCGCATTTTTGATACGAGGTAACCTTGATGAGTGATGCTGAAGCTCGTCCCACTAACTTTATTCGCCAAATCATTGATAAAGATTTGGCGGAAGGGAAACACACAGCGATCGTGACACGTTTCCCACCGGAGCCGAATGGGTATTTGCACATCGGCCATGCTAAATCAATTTGTTTGAATTTTGGGATTGCGCAAGACTATCAGGGTGAATGTAACCTGCGTTTTGACGATACCAATCCAGAGAAAGAAAACGTTGAGTATGTCGAATCAATCAAGCGTGATGTGCAGTGGCTAGGCTTTGATTGGGCGGGAGAGGTGCGTTACTCCTCAAACTACTTTGATAAGCTTTATGGTTATGCCATCGAGTTGATTAAAAAAGGATTGGCGTATGTTGAAGAGCTCACGCCCGATGAGATCCGCGAGTATCGCGGTACCCTGACGGCGCCGGGCAAACATAGCCCTTACCGTGAGCGTACTGTTGAAGAAAACCTCGCACTGTTTGAAAAAATGCGCGCGGGGGAGTTCGAAGAAGGAAAAGCCTGTCTACGAGCCAAGATAGACATGGCATCGCCGTTTATGGTGATGCGTGATCCTGTGCTTTATCGCGTTCGTTTTGTCCATCATCACCAAACTGGGGATAAGTGGTGCATTTACCCAATGTATGACTTCACCCACTGCATTTCTGATGCGCTTGAGGGCATTACTCACTCTCTTTGTACGTTAGAGTTTCAAGACAACCGTCGATTGTATGATTGGGTACTGGAAAACATCACCATTGAGTGTACGCCTCATCAGTATGAATTTAGCCGTCTGAACCTCGAATATACGGTGATGTCAAAACGTAAACTCAATCAATTAGTGGAAGAACAACTCGTTAAAGGTTGGGATGACCCACGTATGCTGACTATCTCTGGCTTACGTCGTCGCGGCTATACACCGGCGTCGATTCGTGAGTTTTGTCGGCGCATTGGTGTCACTAAGCAAGACAACACCATTGAAATGAGCTCTTTGGAGTCTTGTGTCCGTGACGACTTGAACGACAACGCACCGCGCGCAATGGCTGTTCTTGATCCCATTAAACTGGTGATTGAAAACAAAGCAGACGGTGTTGAGTGGCTTGACGCGCCGAATCATCCGAACCAACCCGAAATGGGAACCCGCCAGGTACCCTTCTCGAGTGAAATCTGGATTGAGCGCGAAGACTTCCGCGAATCAGCAAACAAAAAATATAAGCGTCTGGTGTTAGACAAAGAAGTGCGTTTGCGTAATGCCTATGTGGTGAAAGCAGAACGCTGTGACAAGGACGAAGACGGCAATATTACCACGGTGTATTGTCGCTACGACCCCGATACGTTAGGGAAAGACCCAGCCGATGGTCGTAAAGTCAAAGGCGTTATCCATTGGGTATCTGCCGATAAGGCGTTACCTGCTGAGTTCCGTTTGTATGATCGCCTCTTTACGGTACCTAATCCAGCAAGTGCAGATAACTTTGCCGAGACGATTAATCCAGAGTCACTGCAAATACAGCAAGGCTATGTCGAGCCAAGTATGCAGAATGCGCCGGCTGAAAAGGGTTATCAGTTCGAGCGGACGGGCTATTTCTGTGTCGATAACAAAGATAGCCAACCCGATGCACTTGTTTTTAACCGAACAGTGAGCCTAAGGGATACTTGGGCGAAAATAGAAGGGAAGTAATAAAAAGCCGGCGTGTTTATCACGCCGGCTTTTTTGTTGTTATGTCACACCGTTAGTCGGTGAGCATCGATTAATCTGCGTTGTGAATGGAAGGATCGGCTTTGCAGTCGCCCTCCTGACAGTGGCCATACAGATACAGGCTATGGTTGGTTAATTTCACATTAAAACGGGCGGCAATCTCTTTCTGACGCTCTTCAATTAAGTCGTCAGAAAACTCAATGACTTTACCGCAATCAAGGCAAACTAAGTGATCGTGATGATGCTGTGTCGCGAGTTCAAAGACCGATTTACCGCCTTCAAAATGGTGACGCGTTACAATGCCCGCATCATCAAATTGGTTCAATACGCGGTAGACCGTCGCTAGGCCAATTTCTTCGCCTAGATCAATTAACTTCTTATACAGGTCTTCGGCACTGATGTGTTGGCAATCTGGCTGTTGCAGCACTTCTAGGATCTTGAGTCGTGGGAGCGTGACTTTCAGTCCAGCTTGCTTCAACGCCTGGTTATTGTCTGACATGTGTATCTACCTGTTTTCTGTCTCTGTGAAGACAGTTGGATTAGCAAGAAAATATTCTATAAGACTATCAAAATTGCACTGCTCTCGCTACATCAGCCATGCTTTCTGCGCACGAAAATTGTCCATCTTTGGTTGCATCAATGTTTACAAGATGTGAATATTGCCTGGTTGGACCAGATAAGGAAGTCAATAAACCATGAATCGTTTCTATAAGCCACGAGTGGTGAAGTGGGCACTTAATAGCTGGCCACCGTTTTGGGGGGCCGGTATTCGTATTGAAAACATCAGCCCTGACTTTAAACGTGTCAATATGCGATTAAAGTTACGTTGGTGGAACAAAAATGCCAATCGTACTCAATATGGCGGCAGTATCTTCTCCTTAACTGATCCTGTTTACGCATTGATGTTAATGGGCATTTTAGGGCCACAGTACCATGTGTGGGACAAGCAAGCTGATATCAATTTCATCAAGCCTGGGACCACCGATTTATATGCAGATTTTGTGATCAGCGAAGCGGTATTAACCGATATTCAGCATAAGGCAGGGCGGGGTGACAAGGTGTTACCCGAATTTGTGGTGCATGTGAAAGATGCACATGGCGAGGTAGTTGCAGAAGTCAAGCGCACGCTGTATGTGAGAAAGAAACGGCAATACCGTGATATCTCGCCCAAAGAAGCTGCGTAATAAAAAACGCCAAGGCTAAGCTCGTCTTGGCGTTTCTTCGTCTCTCGAATCAGTGTGTTTTAGTCTTCGAGTTCGGCTAAACACATTTCTTCGTGAATTTGCTTAACCCATTTGCTCACACGTTCGTCGGTCAACTCTGGTTGGCGATCTTCATCAACGCATAAGCCGACAAAGTGGCTATCATCCACAAGGGCTTGCGAGGCTTCAAACTCGTATCCTTCCGTTGGCCAGTGACCAATGATGGTCGCGCCCTTGGCTTCAATAATATCACGCACTGTGCCCATTGCGTCACAGAAGTATTCTGCGTAATCTTCTTGGTCACCACAGCCGAAAATGGCAACGAGTTTGGTGGAAAAGTCGATTTGCTCTAGCTCGGGAAAGAAATCATCCCAATCACACTGCGCTTCACCATAATACCAAGTTGGGATCCCGATCAGCAGCAGATCGAAGTTATCAATATCTTCTTTGCTGCTTTTCGCGATGTCTTGCACGTGGACCATTTGCTTGCCCAGCTGCTTTTGAATGCTTTTCGCAATTGCTTCAGTGTTGCCTGTGTCACTACCAAAGAAGAGACCTACACTCGCCATATAAAAATACCCGTTTTTGTCAGTGGGTTGCTGTTTGCAACTAACTCGAATTTAAGAAAAAGCCGTGCTTTTTCACACCCATATGTATAGGCGATTATTCTCCGTTGGGTTAGCCGATACCGACGCCTTCCCAAACCAATTGAATAACCCCTTTTACGATAAAGCCGACACAGCCTAGCGTGAGCACAAACCAGACGATTCGTCGACCGAATACTGGTACGTTGCCCTCACGTAACACGTCTTTAATTGCCATGCCGATAAAAAAGAAAATCGCGGCGAAGACGAGATCTAGACCAATTTTTTCGAGCAATTGAAAGTGCTCGTAAAGCATGCGTGCCTCCATTGAGCACCGACTTCTGCGGCGCAATATACCACAAGGGTTGCTTAACTGTTAACGCTCGCCCGGCATTAAAAAGCGTTCGATGACACTTGCGACCATGGCTGGCTTTTCTGCATGTAGCCAATGCCCTGTGCCTGCCACCATGTGCGCTTTTGAATGGGGGAACTGCGCGACAATGGTATCGCGATGCTCAGACTGGATGTATTCAGAGTTCTGTCCTTTAACAAATAATGTTGGGCCTGAATACGGTCCAAAGGCTGTCCACCCCATGATGTCACGATAACCGTGATAAAGATTATCAATATTAAAGCGCCAGTCGTAGTGACCGTGATCGGTTTTATAGAGTGATTTCAATAAAAATTGGGTTACACCTGGGTTTTCGATCGATCGATTCATGATCGATTGCGCTTGCTGGCGATTTTCTAAGGTAACTGTTTGGGTCTCGCGTAGTGCGTTAAAGACATTGTCATGTCGGCTAACTTGGTAGTCGACGGGGGCAATGTCCATCACTACCAGCTGCGAGACGCGTTCGGGAAAACGCTGGGCGATAGCCATGGCGACTTTGCCGCCCATCGAATGGCCCACCAGCGTGACCGTCTCAAGATGTTGTGCGTTCATCCAAGCAATCACAGCATCTGACTGGCTTTGATAATCCATACTCGTAGTATGATAGGACTGTCCATGGTTGGGGAGATCAATCTGATAGACACAAAAATGCTGAGCAAGGCTTTTAGCTAGCCCACCTAAATTATCCAGATCCCCAAATAAACCGTGGATTAATACGAGTGGTGACCCCTCACCACGAGATTTTCCATTTAACAACACGTTGCTTTTCTCTCAGATTACTGGCTTTAACGTAGAGTATACCTATCTATCTCTGTATAATCGCCCCGTCAAACGATAAACAGGACGCGATGAAAAACAATGAAAACGATTGAGGTTGACGACGATCTATACCGTTATATTGCCAGCCAAACCCAGCATATTGGCGAAAGTGCATCAGACATTTTACGTCGCCTATTACTGTCGGATGCGGCACCGCAGCCCAGCCAAGCTGCGCCGACGACGTCCTCTCGTTCTAGTGGCATTGTTGTCAGTAAAGATGCTGGACGGAGTGTATCCACTGATCGTGTCAAAGCGATGCGAACGCTTTTGAACTCAGATGAGTTTGCCGCACAAGATCGTGCCATAGGCCGTTTTATGCTTGTCCTAACCACTTTATACCGTGTTGATCAGCAAGGTTTTGCGGACGGTATGGCGTTAAAAGGACGCACTCGTCTGTATTTTTCCGATAATCCACAAACACTGTTGGAAAGCGGCAAAACAACCAAACCTAAACAGATTCCAGATACACCTTTTTGGGTCATCACCAATACCAACACTGGTCGCAAACGCCAAATGGTGGAGCAGTTGATGGAAAAAATGCAGTTCCCCAGTGATTTGACCGAGAAGGTTGTGAACGCGATTTAATCTATGCCACTCATGGGAGAAGAGAAATATGGCAGTGCATCCCCAAGCAGGACAACGCGCACAAGCAGCAGACTTGTGTGATATTCCTGCGCTTGTTACGCGTTTTTTCCAAGCTCAACCTCGGCCAGGGCAACCCGAACAACAAGTTGCTTTTGGTACGTCAGGTCATCGCGGGAGCGCATTAAATACCACCTTCAATCGTGATCATATTTTAGCGATTGCACAGGCAATCTGTGATGAACGCCAAGCCCGTGGCATCACAGGGCCAGTGTTTGTCGGTAAAGATACGCATGCATTGTCTGCGCCTGCGTTTGGGGCGGTCATACAAGTGTTGGCGGCGAATCAGGTGCAAATTATCGCACAGGCAAATCAGGGCTATACGCCAACACCGGGCATTTCCCAGCAAATTCTGGCTTATAATCGTGATCATGCTGAACAAGCGGATGGCATTGTCATTACCCCGTCACATAATCCACCGCAAGATGGCGGCATTAAATATAATCCACCACATGGCGGGCCGGCAGAGGGAGAAATCACCAAGGCGATTGAATCCCGAGCCAATCGATACATCGATACCTATTTAGAGGGTGTTCAACACATCGATATTGATGCGGCGATGGCCAGCGACTATTACGTTGAAAAAGATCTCGTGACCCCTTATGTTGTCGGTCTGACGCAGGTGGTTGATATTGAAGCCATTCAAAAAGCGGGATTAAAGCTGGCTGTTGACCCTTTAGGTGGTGCAGGTATCGCCTATTGGCAACAGATTGCGACTCAGTATCAACTCGATATTACCTTGATTAACGATCATGTCGACCCGACGTTTGGCTTTATGCCGCGCGATAGTGATGGCGTTATCCGGATGGATTGTTCGTCTGCTTATGCGATGGCTGGGTTGCTCGCTTATAAAGACGATTATGACTTGGCTTTTGGTAATGATCCCGACTTTGATCGTCACGGCATTGTGACCCCCGCCGGTTTGATGAATCCTAATCATTACTTGGCGGTGTGCATTGATTATTTATTCCGACATCGTCAGCAGTGGCCTGCAGGGTTAGGTGTCGGTAAAACACTGGTGTCTAGTGCCATCATCGATAAAGTCGTCAATGACTTATCACGCCCGCTGGTTGAAGTTCCGGTCGGCTTCAAGTGGTTCGTGCCTGGTTTGCATGAGGGGACGCTTGGCTTTGGCGGTGAAGAGAGTGCGGGGGCGTCGTTTTTAACCTTTGATGGTCAGCCTTGGTCTACCGATAAAGATGGTATTATTCTTTGCTTACTGGCGGCAGAAATCCTGGCGGTGACGGGGCTGACACCACAGGCTTATTATCAAAAGCTGGCGGATAAACATGGGGATCCTGCCTATAACCGTTTGCAAGCGGTCGCCAACGCGCAACAAAAGCAGGTGCTGAGCCAACTGCGTCCGGAAATGGTGACAGCTGACACCTTAGCAGGGGATGTCATCACTGCTAAATTGACTCATGCACCGGGTAACGGCGCGGCAATTGGCGGACTCAAAGTGGTCACGGATCATGGTTGGTTTGCGGCTCGCCCATCAGGAACCGAAGACATTTATAAAATTTACTGTGAGAGCTTTAAAGGCGAGCAACACTTGCGCTTGATTGAACAGGAAGCGCAACAAATTGTCGATCGCGTGTTTGAGCAACAGGGCGTCTAGCGCGCTGTTTCCGTTCTCCGTTTGCAAAAAGCGTGCACGATTAAGTGCGCGCTTTTTATTTTTTGGGGGCGGGCGAAGGTGCGTTGTTAGGCCAAGTGTTCGGCACCACGAACCAAGGTGTTTGTGTGTTATCTAACAAATGACACGTGCGGTCTATGTTACCGAGACTGCCTGGGACAATGGGGGATAACTCACCAAACTCTGGCAGAGATAACCATTGATCGCGGGCCAACATGGCAAATTCTTTGTCTGTTGGCAGTTCGTCAGGCCAGYACCACCAACCACCGACACTTGCCGCATTAACGGGAGGCCAGTCGGGCAGGTCAGTATCCTGGCTGTAATGACGGTAAAGCCGGCCTTGGACCATTAAGCGTTTTTGGGCGGGCCGCCAATGAGGAAACTGTTGGCAAAAGCTTGGATGACTCGACAGAGCCAATTGATGGTCAATCATGCGCGCAACTTTAATATCGAGTGCGTCCTTGGCGTTCGGACCCAGCCAGCGATTCTGGTGAGCAAGATAAAATTTTACCGCGACTTCCCAGTGCTCTAACTGCCCTTGGTACTCAATCAAAAAATCAATGGCACCTCGTGTTTTTCCAGCCTCATTAACCTGTATTTCCTCTGCTTCTAGTCGCAAGTGCGGATGATGATGGATTAACTCAGTGAGCAACCATTGATAATAAAAGCCAATTCGCTTAGGGCCCGCGTACGGTTTAGATGCCGATACCGAGACGGCCGAGAAAAGTCCGTGCGGCACCAGCGAAAACTGCTCAGAAGACAACAACGGAAATTGGCGTTGTAGCCATTTTATATCCGCCTGTATTTGTTCCCGATTGGCAAACAACGTGTCCGGTGAATGGTGTGACCGCAGATAATCCATAATGTAATTTAATTACCTTGTTAATCGTTTGTTAACACCAAAAGCGTATTTTTAGGATAAAAAAATCAGCAAAATGTAGTAATACTACAAAGCTAATGATAGACTTCACACATAACTGGTCAGATGAGTGAGGTTCGCTATGTATAAACCGTTCGATAAAACCCGTGTTGTTCTGCGTCGTTGTGTTGTCGTAGTGGCGGGCATCACTTGCCTGCCAACGCTGATTGCGCCATCGCTGGCTTCTCGTATTTATAGCCATTTGCACCAAGTATGGCTTAAAGACAGCACCAAACCTGTATGGCTGGCTGAGTCCGAGAAAGCTGGGGGCTATCTGTAACCCGCGAAGACGTAACTTAAACGCACAACTTCGTGTGGTTGAAAAAGGCGGTTAGCATCAATGCTAGCCGCTTTTTTTATCTTTACTTGTCAGGTTACACTGTTGCCATTGTCTCGCAAGTGAATGTGATTGCTATGAATAATTTCCAGCTAGAAGCCCTGCTTAACGCTGAACTGAAACCTGAACAAGTTAAAGACTACAGCCCAAACGGATTACAAGTTCAAGGCCGCGATAATGTACAAACCATTGTTACTGGCGTGACGGCCTGCCAAGACCTAATTGATAAAGCAATTGAATATCAAGCCGATGCTATCTTGGTTCATCATGGCTACTTTTGGCGTGGTGAGTCGCAATCAATACGCGGCATGAAGTATCAACGGATTAAGATGTTGATTGAAAACGGTATCAACTTATACGGTTACCATTTGCCGCTTGATATCCATCCCACATTAGGCAATAACGCCCAGCTAGCCAAACGATTGGGGATTGAGCTCATAGGTGGCTTGGAGCCCAATAATCCAGTCTCCATTCCTGTCTATGGCAAATTATCAACACCGATGACTCTTGGCCAATTCGAGCAACAAGTTGCGACCGTGCTTAACCGAACGCCACTTGTCGTTGACGGTGGCAGGACAGCACGGATTGAGACCGTCGGCCTGTGCACGGGAGGGGCGCAAGACTTTATCGACTTAGCTGCCGAGCAAGGCATGGATGCATATTTATCGGGTGAAATTTCTGAGCGAACCACGTTTTCAGCGCGCGAGCAGGGTGTACATTATGTTGCCGCGGGGCACCATGCAACAGAACGTTATGGGGTTAAAGCGTTGGGTGAGTGGTTAGCTGACCATCATGGGCTTACCACGCACTTTGTCGATATCGACAATCCGGCATAAAAAAAGCCGCCCATCGAGGCGGCTTCGTTAGCTCTATCATCAAGGTGTCGCAATCAATCGCGTTTATCCATCGACGTGAATTCACGCTGGGTATAGCCTGAGTAAAGCTGGCGTGGACGACCAATGCGCTTGTGTGGATCCGTATGCATTTCGTTCCAATGAGCAATCCAACCGATCGTCCGCGACATCGCGAAGATAACGGTAAACATCGATGTGGGAATACCGATGGCTTTGAGGATGATGCCCGAGTAGAAATCGACATTCGGATACAATTTCTTGTCGATGAAGTATTGATCGGAGAGTGCGATGCGTTCTAATTCCATCGCCACATCCAATAACGGGTCTTGAATTTGTAGCTCTTCAAGCACTTCATGACATGCTTCGCGCATGACCGTTGCACGTGGGTCATAGTTCTTGTAAACCCGGTGACCAAAGCCCATTAAGCGGAAAGGATCATCTTTATCCTTAGCGCGTTCAATGTACTCAGGAATGTTATCGACATGGCCGATTTGCTCGAGCATGCGCAAGCAAGCTTCATTGGCCCCGCCATGTGCCGGCCCCCACAAGGACGCGATACCGGCAGCAATACAAGCAAACGGATTGGCTCCCGATGATCCCGCTAGGCGTACCGTGGATGTTGAGGCATTTTGCTCATGATCCGCGTGTAGGGTGAAAATCTTATCCATCGCGCGCGCAACTACCGAATTCACCTCATATTCTTCACATGGTGTGGCAAACATCATATGAAGGAAGTTCTCTGCATAGTCCAGATCGTTACGTGGATAAATAAATGGCTGGCCAATCGAATACTTGTAACACATAGCCGCCAGAGTAGGCATCTTCGACAGCAAACGAAACGCCGTAATTTCACGGTGTGTATCATTGTTGATGTCGAGAGAATCGTGGTAGAACGCGGCAAGCGCCCCTACAACCCCGACCATAACGGCCATAGGGTGAGCATCACGACGGAAACCATGGAAGAAACTCGCGATTTGTTCGTGAACCATGGTGTGGCGCACGATCATAGAACGAAAACCATCGTATTGTTTTTTTGTAGGGACTTCGCCGTAGAGCAGGATGTAACAGACTTCTAAGTAATCAGCGTTATTGGCAAGTTGATCTATTGGAAAACCACGGTGCAGCAAAACACCCGCTTCGCCGTCGATGTAGGTGATTTGCGAATCGCAAGATCCTGTCGCAACAAACCCCGGATCAAACGTGAAGTAACCTTCATTGACTAGCTTACGCACATCGATCACATCCGGGCCGACAGTGCCTCCGATAATCGGCAGTTCGATTGGTGCTTTCCCTTCGATATGTAGGGTAGCTTTCTTCTCTGCCATAACAATCTCCTTTGTTATTTTATAATCCCATCCAGGATACGGACCCATCCGTTTTACCGATCGACCTCTATTATGTCAATTTTTAACCTATCGATGTGTGCGTCAGTTAATAACTTATGTGCGTTAGTTAATAACTTATTTGCAATGGGGGTTAAATATCTGTTGTGAGATTCCGGTCAATTTTGTGCGTTTGTAATTGTCTGTTACGCCACGTATACTTTTTCGAGGTCTCTGGGCAAATCAGTATCCTAGAGCGTTTAGGGGCTCAAACACCTTTCCTAACTGACGTGATCCATTCACCAAGAATTGCAGTTATAAGCAATAAGGTACATGAAGCGCGTTACGCAGATGTTGCAGGTCTTACGCTTTGAGTACTGAGGTTCAGAGAGTGTAATAACTATAAATGCTCAATAGAGCTGAGTGGGCAATATCGTGAAAGAAAGAAAGTCAAGACCCGTAAACCTCGACCTTAAGACGATTCGCTTCCCCATTACAGCGATTGCGTCTATTTTGCATCGGATATCAGGTGTGATCACCTTTGTTTCGATTGCCATCCTACTGTGGCTGCTTAGCCTGTCTCTCTCTTCTCCTGATGGATTTCAATCTGCTGCTGCGATACTCGATACCTTCTTCGTCAAGCTCGTACTTTGGGGCATTTTGACGGCGCTGGCTTATCACATCGTTGGCGGGATTCGTCATTTAATCCAAGACCTGGGTTACTTTGAAGAGCTGGAGTCGGGGGCAAAAAGTGCCCAAGTCTCGTTTGTAATTGCAGGCGTGCTAGCTGTGTTGGCGGGGGTTTTAGTATGGTAACAAAAAACATTTCATCGGTGGGTCGCAACGGTGTGCACGATTATGTGCTGGTCCGAGCGACTGCGATTCTCATCACACTTTACACACTTTATATGGTCGGTTTTGCCGTCTTTGGCCCTGAGATTACGTATGCCTCATGGACAGCGTTTTTCGGCCAGACCAGCACGAAGGTCTTTACCATGTTGGCCCTGGTCTCTGTGCTGATCCACGGCTGGATTGGGATGTGGCAGGTGTTGACTGATTATATAAAGCCAGCCTTGCTGCGCGGTGTATTACAGCTTGCTGTTGTCGCCACGCTTCTCATCTATGTGTTTGCCGGTTTCTTTGTATTGTGGGGTGTGTAAGTGAGTATTCCAGTTCGCGAATTTGATGCAATCGTTATTGGAGCAGGTGGCGCCGGTATGCGCGCGGCACTGCAAATATCCGAGCAGGGCCTAACGTGTGCGCTGTTATCTAAAGTGTTCCCAACTCGCTCGCATACTGTGTCAGCACAGGGCGGGATTACAGTGGCACTGGGTAACTCGCACAAGGATAATTGGCAATGGCATATGTACGACACCGTTAAAGGCTCCGATTATATCGGTGATCAAGACGCTATCGAATACATGTGTAAAACAGGCCCGCAGTCAGTGATTGAGCTAGAGAAAATGGGATTGCCCTTTTCTCGCTTTGAAGATGGTTCGATCTATCAACGACCCTTTGGCGGTCAATCAAAACAATTTGGGGGCGAGCAAGCGGCACGTACCGCCGCGGCGGCAGACCGAACTGGCCATGCCTTATTGCATACGCTTTACCAACAAAACATCAAAAATAAAACCACGATTTTTTCAGAGTGGTATGCCCTTGATCTGGTCAAAAACCAAGATGGCGTGATTGTCGGTGCAACGGCGATGTGCATGGAAACGGGTGAGATTTGTTACTTCAAATCGAAAGCAACCGTGTTGGCGACTGGGGGCGCAGGCCGTATTTACCAGTCAACCACCAACGCGCACATCAATACCGGTGATGGTGTCGGTATGGCGCTCCGTGCTGGCGTACCGATGCAGGACATGGAAATGTGGCAATTCCACCCCACAGGCATTGCGGGTGCCGGTGTCTTGGTGACAGAAGGCTGTCGTGGTGAGGGTGGCTATCTACTTAATAAAGATGGTGAACGCTTCATGGAGCGTTACGCGCCTAATGCAAAAGACCTTGCGGGTCGTGACGTGGTTGCCCGATCAATGATGATCGAGATCCGTGAAGGACGCGGCTGTGAGGGGCCATGGGGCCCACACATTAAGCTGAAGCTCGACCATCTCGGCAAAGATGTACTGGAATCGCGCTTGCCGGGTATCTTGGATTTGTCGCGCACTTTTGCACATGTCGACCCGATCAAAGAGCCGATTCCTGTTATCCCAACGTGTCACTACATGATGGGAGGCATTCCAACGCAAGTATCCGGCCAAGCCATTAAACAAGATCCACTGGGCAATGATATCGAAGTTCAAGGGCTTTTTGCCTGCGGTGAAATCGCCAGTGTCTCTGTACATGGCGCTAACCGCTTAGGGGGCAACTCGCTCTTAGACTTGGTTGTCTTCGGCCGTGCAACAGGGTTACACCTAGGGGAAACTTTGGCAGCGCAGGTGGAAGCAAGAGACGCCAGTGAATCAGATATTGAAGCCTCTCTGGCTCGCGTCAATCGCTGGAATAGTACTCAGCAGGGTGAAGACCCAGTAGAAATTCGCAAAGACCTTCAAGCGTGTATGCAAGAAAACTTTTCGGTGTTCCGAGAAGGTGAAGCGATGGAAAAAGGGCTGAAAGAGTTGGATGCTATCCGTGAGCGACTCAAAACAGCACGCCTTGATGATACATCAACAGAGTTTAACACCCAGCGCGTCGAGTGTTTGGAGCTGGAGAACCTGATGGAAACTGCCTATTCAACGGCGGTCTCCGCGTATTATCGGACGGAAAGCCGTGGTGCTCATGCGCGCTTCGACTACCAAGAGCGTGATGACGAGAATTGGTTGTGTCACTCCATCTATAACCCAGAAACGGAAACCATGTCCAAGCGCGACGTCAATATGGCGCCTGTGCATCGTGACGCTTTCCCACCGAAAGCACGTACTTATTAAGGGGGTCGAAACGATGAACGTTAATTTTTCAGTCTATCGCTATAATCCAGATGTGGACGATGCGCCATACATGAAGGATTACACACTCGACGTCCCTGAAGGGTCAGATATGATGCTTTTGGATGCGCTGTTTCAACTCAAAGAGCAGGATCCAACCCTGTCATTCCGTCGCTCGTGTCGAGAGGGGGTCTGTGGCTCTGACGGTGTCAATATGAACGGTAAAAATGGGCTGGCATGCATCACGCCTTTATCCTCGCTAATGGATAAGTCGGAGATTGTTATTCGTCCGTTGCCTGGTTTGCCCGTAGTGCGTGATCTGATTATCGATATGGGGCAGTTCTATGAGAACTATGAGCGCGTCAAACCTTATTTGATCAACGATGAGACACCACCGTCGCGTGAGAACCTTCAAGCGCCGGAAGATAGAGCAGAGCTTGATGGTTTGTATGAGTGCATCATGTGTGCTTGCTGTAGCACCTCTTGCCCGTCTTTTTGGTGGAACCCTGACAAGTTCGTCGGCCCTGCAGGCCTTCTTGCTGCCTATCGCTGGCTAGCAGATAGCCGTGATACGGCAACTGAAGAACGGTTATCTGATCTAGACGACGCTTTTAGTGTCTTCCGTTGCCACGGAATAATGAACTGTGTCAGTGTATGTCCAAAAGGGCTTAATCCAACCAAGGCAATTGGGCACATTAAGTCAATGCTGATTCAGCGCGGCGTTTAAAACGCTGAACCAATAACGTAGATAAAAAATGCCCCGTTCTAGGACGGGGCTTAATAACAGGTAACCCGGCTTAGAACCGGTGTTTGGATAAATAACTAGTGGTTAAGGGATAACAATGCAAAATGGCGTGATGAAGGCTTGGTTAGAGTCTTCTCATTTGGCTGGCGCCAATGCAACGTACGTAGAAGATCTCTACGAAATGTACCTCAGTGACCCGGAGTTAGTTGATCAAGAATGGAGAGCGGTCTTTGACCAGCTACCAGTGGTGAGTGATACCGCGGTAGAACAACCCCACTCTCGAGTTCGCGATTACTTTCGACGCTTAGCTACCGATACATCGCGTGCAAGTGCTTCAGTCAATGATCCAGATGTAGACGCGAAACAAGTCAAAGTTCTTCAACTGATCAATGCGTTCCGTTTCCGTGGCCATCAACAGGCCAGTTTAGACCCCCTCGGATTATGGAAACGTAAACCTGTCCCCGATTTGTCACCTGACTTCCATTCTCTTAACGAGCAGGATTTTAACGAGACCTTTAATGTCGGCTCATTTGCAATTGGCAAAGACAATATGCAATTAGGTGAGTTGTATGACGCACTGCAAAAGACCTATTGCGGGTCAATTGGTGCTGAGTACATGCACATTACAGATACCGAAGAAAAGCGTTGGATTCAAAGCCGCCTCGAATCAGTTGTGGGGCAGCCACAATTTAGCGAGGAAGAGAAGCTCACCTTTTTGGAAGAGCTAACGGCAGCAGAAGGCCTTGAACGGTATTTGGGGGCTAAATTCCCTGGGGCAAAACGTTTCTCGCTTGAAGGGGGCGACTCGCTCATTCCTATGCTCAAAGAGCTTATTCGCCACGCGGGGAGTAAAGGTGGGCGTGAAGTGGTTGTTGGGATGGCTCACCGTGGTCGACTCAATGTCTTAGTCAATGTGCTGGGTAAAAAGCCGTCAGAGTTATTTGATGAGTTCGCAGGGAAACAAGATGAAAGTTGGGGAACCGGTGATGTGAAATATCATCAGGGGTTCTCGTCTGACTTTGCGACCCCAGGTGGTGACGTTCATCTTGCTTTAGCGTTCAACCCGTCACACCTTGAAATTGTTAATCCAGTGGTCATGGGCTCCGTGCGTGCGCGTCAAGACCGACTCGAAGACAGCACAGGCTCAAGCGTACTGCCGATCACCATTCATGGCGATGCGTCGATTGCGGGACAAGGCGTGGTGCAAGAGACCTTTAATATGTCTCAAGCGCGGGGCTTCCAAGTGGGCGGCACGGTGCGGATTGTGGTGAACAATCAGATTGGTTTTACAACCTCAAATCCGGCAGATTCTCGCTCAACCCAGTACTGCACCGATATCGCGAAAATGGTTCAGGCGCCGATTTTTCACGTCAATGCCGACGATCCCGAAGCGGTTGCATTTGTGTCGCGTTTAGCGCTTGATTTTCGTAATGAGTTTCAACGCGATGTGGTCATTGATTTGGTCTGTTATCGTCGTCATGGCCATAACGAAGCGGATGAACCGAATGCCACGCAGCCGATGATGTACCAGAAGATCAAAAAACATCCAACGCCGCGTAAACTCTATGCGGATGTGCTTGATCAACAAGGCATTGCTAACCTAGAAAAAGCGACCGAATTGATCAACGAATACCGTGATCTGTTGGACAGCGGTGAATGCGTAGTGAAAGAGTGGCGCCCAATGGTGTTGCACTCGGTCGACTGGACCCCTTATCTCGGCCACGACTGGACGGTTGAGTGGGCGAACAAGTTCGATGCCAAACGGCTGAAAGAGCTTGGTAACCGTATCTGTCAATTGCCAGATAGCCATACGCTACACAGCCGAGTCGGTAAGCTTTACAAAGATCGTAAAGCGATGATTGATGGTGAAAAACCTGTTGACTGGGGGATGGCCGAGACATTGGCCTATGCCACGCTGGTGGACGACGGCAAGCGTATTCGTATTACGGGCCAAGATAGTGGTCGTGGTACTTTCTTCCATCGTCACGCGGTATTACATAACCAAGGCGATGGCAGTACCTATGTCCCCCTTGCCAATATCCATAACAAGCAAGGGCCGTTCGAAATTTATGACTCTGTGTTGTCTGAAGCGGCCGTCCTGGCATTTGAGTATGGTTATGCGACCGCAGAGCCGGGTGGCTTAACGGTATGGGAAGCGCAATTTGGCGATTTTGGTAATGGCGCGCAAGTTGTGATTGACCAGTTCATCAGCTCTGGCGAGCAGAAGTGGCGCCGGATGTGTGGTTTAACCATGTTGCTCCCTCACGGTTATGAAGGGCAGGGCCCTGAGCACTCTTCCGCCCGCTTAGAGCGGTATTTGCAATTATGCGCCGAGCAAAATATGCAGGTCGTGGTGCCCTCGAGCCCCGCTCAGGTTTATCATATGCTACGCCGTCAAGTTGTTCGCCCGATGCGTCGACCATTGGTGGTTATGTCACCTAAATCCTTGCTACGCCATCCGCTTTGTGTATCCAGCCTAGACGATCTGACAGAGGGCGATTTCCAACCCGCTATCGGTGAAATGGATGATCTGGATCCAAGCAAGGTGAAACGGGTGGTTATGTGTGCCGGTAAGGTCTATTACGATTTGCTGAAAGCACGCCGCGAGCAAGAAATCGATGACGTAGCCATTGTTCGTATCGAGCAACTTTATCCGTTCCCGCTTGAGGCGGTGAAAGAAGTGATTGCGCCTTACGGCAATGCAAAAGACTTTGTATGGTGTCAAGAAGAGCCACAAAACCAAGGGGCTTGGTACAGCAGCCAGCACAATTTCCGTGCAGCCTTACCGGATGGTGCCACACTCAGCTACGCTGGGCGTGCCGCCTCGGCATCGCCAGCGGTAGGTTATATGTCTGTACACCAGAAACAACAAAAAGCGTTAGTACAAGACGCTCTGACCCTAAAGTAAGAACTAGAACATTAAGGATAAATACGATATGACAATCGACATTCTGGTTCCCGATTTACCCGAATCTGTGGCTGACGCAACGATTGCCACATGGCATAAACAGCCAGGTGACTCGGTAACCCGTGACGAAGTACTGGTTGATATTGAAACAGATAAGGTCGTGCTAGAAGTTCCCGCTCCTGCAGATGGGGTACTGGAATCCATCATTGAAGATGAAGGGTCAACCGTGCTGGGCAAACAAGCGATCGCCAAGCTGAAAGAAGGGGCAGTCGCGGGTGAACCAACCAAAGATGTGCCCGCTGAATCAGAGGCATCACCGGATAAGCGCCACACTGCGTCACTAGAAGAAGAGAGCAATGACTCACTGAGCCCTGCCGTCCGTCGCTTATTGGCTGAACATGATCTTTCTTCGGATGCGGTGAAAGGCACGGGTGTAGGCGGACGCATTACCCGAGAAGATGTGGAAGCGCACCTGAAGAAGCAGCCCGCGCAAAGTAGTGAGCAGAAAGCGGCGACCCAAGACGTACCGCCCGTGGCGGAGCGAGGCGAGAAGCGTGTGCCGATGACCCGTTTGCGTAAGCGAGTGGCAGAGCGTTTGCTCGAAGCAAAAAACAGCACCGCGATGCTTACTACGTTTAACGAAGTGAACATGAAGCCAATTATGGAATTGCGTAAGCAGTACCGTGATTCGTTTGAAAAGCGTCATGATATTCGCCTTGGCTTTATGTCTTTTTACGTCAAAGCGGTTGTTGAAGCCCTTAAGCGTTATCCAGAAGTGAATGCGTCGATTGATGGTGACGAGATTGTGTATCACAACTATTTTGACGTCAGTATGGCGGTGTCTACTCCGCGTGGCTTGGTAACGCCTGTATTGCGCGACTGCGATAAACTAGGCTTTGCCGATATCGAAAAAGGTATTCGTGACTTAGCCATAAAGGGGCGTGACGGCAAGTTGACCGTTGATGAACTCACCGGAGGCAACTTTACCCTGACCAATGGCGGTGTGTTCGGCTCATTAATGTCAACGCCGATCATTAACCCACCTCAAGCTGCCATTCTTGGCATGCATAAAATTCAAGATCGCCCCATGGCGGTAGATGGCAAGGTTGAAATCTTGCCGATGATGTACCTTGCGCTTTCCTATGATCACCGTCTTATTGATGGTCGTGAGTCGGTGGGTTTCTTGGTCACCATCAAAGAGCTCCTTGAAGACCCAACACGTCTGCTCCTAGACGTTTAATGGTGTTATCGACCTCTTTTTGAGGGAAATAAACCGTTTTGAAGGGGACGGAGGTCCCCTTCTTTGGAAAGCATAAAGATACAATAATGGACACTAACACGGATAGAACATCATGAATCTGCACGAATATCAGTCAAAGCAGCTGTTCGCTGAATATGGTCTACCAGTTTCAGAGGGCTATGCCTGCGATACACCACAAGAAGCTGCTGAAGCAGCCGATAAAATTGGCGGCAACAAATGGGTTGTGAAATGCCAAGTTCACGCCGGTGGCCGCGGAAAAGCGGGCGGGGTGAAACTCGCAAACTCAAAAGAAGAAATCCGCGAATTTGCACAGAAATGGCTAGGTAAAAACCTGGTGACATTTCAAACGGACGAGAATGGCCAACCAGTCAGCAAAATTTTGGTTGAGTCTTGCACCGATATCGCTAAAGAGCTTTACCTGGGCGCCGTGGTCGACCGTGGCTCGCGTCGCGTTGTTTTCATGGCATCCACCGAAGGCGGTGTTGAAATAGAAAAAGTCGCCGAAGAAACGCCAGAGCTGATTCACAAAGCATCGATTGATCCTTTGGTTGGCCCACAACCTTACCAGGGTCGCCAACTGGCATTTAAACTTGGCTTAGAAGGTGACCAAATCAAGCAGTTCACTAAGATCTTTGTCGGGATTGGTCAACTGTTCTTGGATAAAGATGTTGCCTTGGTTGAGGTAAACCCGCTGGTGATTACTGAACAAGGCGATTTGCATTGCTTGGATGCAAAGCTAGCGATTGACAGTAATGCGGTATATCGTCAGCCGAAGGTGCGTGCGATGCACGACCCGAGTCAAGACGATGAGCGCGAAGCGCATGCGGCGCAGTGGGAGCTGAACTATGTTGCGCTAGACGGCAACATTGGTTGTATGGTGAATGGTGCTGGCTTGGCAATGGGGACCATGGACATTGTTAACTTACATGGTGGTAGCCCTGCCAACTTCCTCGATGTGGGAGGCGGTGCGACAAAAGAGCGTGTGACAGAAGCCTTTAAAATCATTCTGTCTGATAGCAACGTAAAGGCGGTACTGGTGAACATCTTTGGCGGCATTGTGCGCTGTGATCTGATTGCAGATGGCATTATTGGTGCGGTTGAAGAAGTCGGCGTTAAAGTGCCTGTTGTGGTTCGCCTTGAGGGGAATAACGCAGACTCAGGCGCCAAAAAACTGGCCGATAGTGGTTTGAACATCATTGCGGCAACGTCGCTAACCGAAGCCGCACAGAAAGTCGTTGCTGCCGCGGAGGGTAAATAACAATGTCAGTGCTAATCAATAAAGAAACCAAAGTTATCTGCCAAGGATTTACGGGCGGTCAAGGAACCTTCCATTCCGAGCAGGCGATTGAATATGGAACCCAAATGGTCGGTGGCGTATCACCGGGCAAAGGCGGCACGACTCACCTCGGCCTTCCGGTCTTTAATACCGTGGCAGACGCGGTTGAAGCGACCGGCGCCACTGCCTCGGTCATTTATGTGCCAGCGCCTTTTTGTAAAGATGCCATTTTAGAAGCGATTGACGCCGGGATTGAGCTGATCGTCTGTATTACCGAAGGTATTCCAACGCTGGATATGCTGGAAGTGAAAGTGAAACTGGATCAAGCAGGGGTGCGAATGATCGGCCCTAACTGCCCCGGTGTGATTACCCCCGATGAGTCTAAGATTGGCATTATGCCAGGACATATCCATCAGTCGGGTAAGGTAGGCATTGTTTCACGCTCAGGCACCTTGACTTATGAAGCGGTAAAACAAACAACCGATGAAGGCTTTGGCCAATCAACGTGCGTTGGAATTGGTGGTGATCCGATTCCAGGCTCAAACTTTATCGACATCCTTGCGATGTTCGAAAAGGATCCAGCCACCGAAGCCATTGTAATGATTGGTGAAATCGGTGGTACCGCCGAAGAAGAAGCCGCCGCGTACATTAAAGCGAATGTTACCAAGCCGGTTGTGGCTTATATTGCTGGTGTGACTGCGCCTCCAGGCAAACGTATGGGCCATGCGGGTGCAATCATTTCTGGTGGTAAAGGTACCGCAGACGATAAATTTGCGGCCTTGGAAGCGGCAGGCGTGACAACAGTGAAAAGCTTGGCCGATATTGGCAAAGCATTACGTGAAAAAACCAACTGGTAATGTAATTTTCCAGTCACGCAAAGCCCAAAGCCGCTCATGTGAGCGGCTTTTGTCGTTACAGGGAAGACGTTAAGGCGTTAGCAAAGGCCTGCGCGTTTTCACAGCATAAACGTGTTTAACGTTTAGACTCGTTCAGGCTATGATCGCATTCAGAGCATCATCGCATTCAGGCCGTGGTCGCAGATACTCAGGTAACGGCGCGAGAGGGGACCAGCTGCGTGAGCATAAATACACTGGCTGCAGCAACCACTACTGACGGCCCTGCGGGCGTATCATAAAACCAGGATCCAGCCATACCCAGCATCACGGCGAACATGCCAATCAGGCTAGCAAAAGCCGCCATTTGCTCTGGCGTAGACGCCAGTCGGCGGGCTGTTGCAGCGGGAATGATCAGCATGGATGTAATAATCAGCGCGCCAACAAACTTCATCGCCAATGCGATCACTAAACCAATCAATAGCATCAATAAAAGCCGCAGTTTTTCGACCGCTATCCCTTCGACTTTAGCCAGCTCTTCACTGACGGTCATCGATAGAAGTTGTTCCCAATAATATCCCAGTACAGCAAGCGTAAAGCAGGCGCCGACCGCGAGCCAGGTAAGGTCAGCAAATGAAACCGCCAGCAGATCGCCAAACAAATAGGCCATCAAATCAACCCGCATGTTGTCTAAAAAGCTGACCGCCACTAAGCCCAAAGACAGAGCGCTGTGTGCCAATATCCCGAGTAAGGTATCGGTAGAAACCAGATGTTGGCGTTGCAGACCAACCAACAAGATCGCGAGAAGCAAACACGTCACTACCAGCGCGAGATTTAAGTCAATTTGGAGCAAAAACCCAAGCGCAAGCCCAAGTAATGAAGCGTGTGCTAAGGTATCGCCGAAATAGGCCATCCGACGCCAGACCACAAAAGAGCCTAATGGCCCAGCAATGGCAGCGATAAGTAGGCCACCCATAATAGGGGCAAGAAGGAACTCAATCATGGTGGTGCTCTTGGTGATCACAGCTTACAGGCTGGCCTGCAAGATCATGTTGGTGATGATGGTGGTGATGATATAACGCCAGTTGTTCACTGGTTTGACGACCAAACATCGCGACATAGGATGGATGCTGAGATATGGCGTCGGGTGCGCCAGAGCAGCACACATGGTGTTGAAGGCAAATGACGTCATCGGTCTTGGCCATGACTAAATGCAAATCGTGTGACACCATTAATACCGCGCATTTTAGTGTATCGCGCAGGTGCGCGATGAGGCTATACATTTCTAATTGGCCGCTGACATCGACCCCTTGCACCGGTTCATCTAACACCAGCACATCCGGCTGTTTTAAGATCGCACGCGCCAAAAGAATACGTTGTGTTTCACCGCCCGAAAGCGTGTGCATATTGGCGTATTGCAATGATTCTGCGTTGACGGTTTTCAACGCGTGATCAATTTGGGAATTGGTATAGCGTGTTCCTAGGCGAATAAATCGGTCAACCGTCAAAGGCAGTGTCTGGTTAAGCTGAAGTTTTTGTGGCACATAGCCTATCTTCACCCCTTTAGCGACGTGAACCATACCCGCTGCAGGCTTCACTAAACCAATTAATGCTTTGACCAAGGTTGATTTCCCCGCGCCATTTGGACCAATGAGCGTGGTAATCTGTCCTCGTTTTAATTGCATAGAGATCTTGTCCAGCACATTTCGGCCGTTATAGGTCACCGTCACCGCGTCAAGCGAGACTAGCGAATTTGTCATAGTGAAAAAAAGCATTGTGAATTGGAATTGTTATAATATAACATTTCTGCCCGTCGAGAAAACAAAAGAATGAGAGGAATGATGACAGCTCGTATTATTGGTGGACTTTTTGCGCTATTGCTGGTGATGCCGGCTCACGCGATCACGGTGATGACAACCATTAAACCGCTTCAGCTTATTACGGCAGGGCTCATTGCCGATGATGATCGTTTAGACGTGCTGCTACCTCCTGGCGCATCACCGCATAGCTACGCCCTAAAACCTTCAGATATTCGCGCGTTGAATCAAGCCGATATCACCCTATGGGTCGGGCCCGAACTCGAACTGTTTCTCGATAAGCTATTAGCCGATAAGCCCTCGGTGCTGACGCTATCTCAGATTGAGGGGATGCCACTGCGTGATTTTGACGGCGCCCATGATCATCATGGCCATGATCACGGTGAACATAACATCGACCCTCATCTGTGGTTGGGTCCAGACACCACACGGGTAGCCGCGCAAGCGATTACCGCGGCTTTAATTGAGGCGGCGCCGGATAAAGCGGCGATCTATCGGGCTAACCTTAACCGTTTTAATACCCAGCTAACCCAAACCGTCGCGGATATTGAAGATGAGTTATCCACGCATATGCAGTCAGGCTACTTTGTCTTTCATGATGCCTATGGCTACTTTGAAACGGCCTTTGGCCTCGAGAAAACCGGCCATTTTACCGTGGATCCAAGCCAAAAACCGGGCGCTAAGACGTTAGTAACCATTCGCCGAGGATTGCTTAATCATGATGCGACCTGTATCTTCACTGAGCCGCAGTTTAATCCTGCACTGATTGATGCTGTGACCCGACATAATGACGTCAATGTCCTCGAACTCGATCCATTGGCGACGTCAATTCAGGTAACGCCTGATGCTTATCAGGTGTTTTTAAAAGATATGGGAAATCGTTTCGCACGTTGTTTAAAGCATGAAACTACTCACTAACTGGTTAGCTGCTACGGCTCGGCTACCACGCCAGCACAAGCTAGCACTCGCATCATTATCTCTTTTAGTTGGCGCTGCCTTGATGTGGCAGCCCCATCCTTTTTCCTCTTCACGTGATCGCCAACCGATACCTATCCCGAACGATACGCAAAATATTACCTCCGTCGAGCACAGTGAGCCTATCGAGCAGGGTCTGGATGCCGATGATCCTGCACTTCGCGTACCGGAAGATGCATTAGAAAAAGACATCATCTCGGAAGCACCGCGCACCCACCAACACACGGTGGCTGCCGGCGATACCTTGGGAGATATTTTTTCCCAATACGGACTTCCGATCAGCCAGCTTTATCAAATGCTTGATGAAAATGATCGCGTGGGTGACATCCGTCGTGGTCAAAACATGGAATGGCAGGTCGATGAACAAGGACGGTTATTAACGTTCACCCTGTACCAATCGCTCAAATACCGGGATCAGTATCGTTTTGAGCAGGGGAAGGTAGCGTATGCGCGTTTAGAAACCAAAGGGGATCGTGAAAAAGTCACCGTGATTGGTCGTGTCAACAGCAGTTTCTACCAACAAGCTCGCCAAGCGGGGCTAACCCCTAATCAAATTCAAAACCTGGTTTCGGCATTACAATGGCGGTTTGACTTTGGACGCCAATCGCGTCGAGGCGATCAGTTTGCGATTCAGGTGGATAAAGAGTTTATTGACAATAAACCGGTCTCATCTGGAGATATATCCGCCATGCTCTATCGAGCGGGAGACCGTGATATCTTCATTTATCGACATACAGATGGCCGTTTTTATGATGAGCAAGGGCAAAGCTTAGATCGTGCCCTGCGCCGCATCCCTACGGCGAAACGCTACCGGATTAGCTCATCGTTTGATCCTCACCGCAAGCATCCCATTACGGGGCGTATCTCGCCGCATAACGGGACCGACTTTGCTACCCCCGTTGGGACGTCGGTGCTAGCGGCAGGTGATGGCGTGGTGGTGAAAGCGCGCAAACACCCGTTAGCAGGAAACTATGTTGTCATCAAACATGGTCGTGAATACTCAACCCGTTATCTCCATTTACACCGGATTTTGGTGAAACCTGGCGACCACGTATCAATGGGACAACGGATTGCGCTCAGTGGCAACACGGGACGCTCGACCGGCCCACACCTGCATTTTGAGTTATTAAAGTACGGCCACCCTGTGAATGCCATGAAAGTGCCGTTGCCCGAAGCGCATCCCGTGCCGAGTCAGGAGAGAGGTGAGTTTCAGCGTCAAGCAAAACATGCGCAGCAAGCATTGGAGCAGCGTCTTAATGGGTAATAAATATTAAAAATGTGAGGGCTCGCTCACATTTGGGGAGGCAGGGTTTTCTTTCGTAGTGACTAGCAGGACACTACAAGGCCGAACCCTGCAAACCTGTCTCGTATTTTATACATGAAACGCCAATGTCTTTGTTTTTTATGGTTGGCTCTTGTTCTCCTTTGTCTGCCTTTGCATGCGCACGAACCACTACAATCGTCATTTCAATCTTATCCGGGGCTCAGTGCGGTTGGTGATGTGCGAGATGTCGCGGTCCAACCCTCAGGCGGTATGTGGCTGCTTAATCATCAAGGCGATATTTATTTCTTCGATGGACAACAATCCCACCCTCTAGACGAAACGCTGACCTTACCTGACGAAAAAATAGTGACCATCGCCTATGCTCACCAAACGTTATGGCTTGCGGGCCAACGAGGTATTTACCGCTTTCGCACGGGTGACAATACGCTAATCCAATATAAGTTGTCAGACAGCGGTAAAGACACACGCGGCGAGAGTCAACCTCGATTAGCCGCGGTGAATAACACGCTGTGGTATATCCAAGATGGACAATTAAGCCGTTATCACGTCAAAGAGAATCAATTTCGTATTTGGCGAGCTGGTCAATGGCGTGCGGACCATACGTGGCTTACCGCTGAGCACCGATTAGTCGCGATTGGCAAAGGTTTGTATCAGCTTACCGATGACGGTATTCGCCAACTCACGCGCTTTACAAGCTCTGTGACTGCGATAACGGCAAAGGGAGATAGAGCTTGGGTCAGTACTGAACGAGGCGTCTACCTCTTAGCGTTATCAGACCGTGCGGTTCAAGCACGGCATCTACTTAATACCCAAGGGGGTTACCAGCGCTTAACGGCCGGCTCCGGTGGGCTTTGGGCGGCGCGTGCCGATGGCGTCTATTTTCTCTCTATTGGCGGGGAAGCAACGCCCGTATGGCAGCCCGGCGCTCGGTTAATACCGGGAAAGTCAGTCACCTTTTTGTGGGGCGACTTTGAGGGCGGCGTCTGGTTTTCAACCGATAAGACAACCCGTTATCGCGCGCCTGGGCAACGCTGGATTTCGCATCAACATCAGGATGTGCCAACAGTGATGACACAAGGTTTTATGGCCAGTAGTGATTCGCGGGGGCTGTATTCAGGCGGTTGGCGGAATTTAAGCGCTGACCTCACGCTCCCCGAGTCTCTCTCGTCACTCCCGGCTCAGCATTTATATGTCGACTCAAATGGCGTTATGTGGCTGGCGTTCAAGGATCGCCTCATTCGCTATTGGCCTGAATCTGAAAAGGTTATCGATTATGGCACTAATTGGCAATCTGATGCGGGTGATATATTAGGCTTTTATGATGATGGCAGAGGGAGTGTTTGGATTCGTCATCGCCAAGGGCTGACGCGTTATCGTCATGATCAGTTCCAGCCGATACCGTTCATGGATGCCTTACTACCCATCGTTGATCTCTATGCCGATGAGCAAGGGCGGGTATGGTTGGTGAATAATAAGGGGCTATATCAATACAACCCAAACTTATCTAATTCAACCTCGGTGGCGTACCTAGCATTGGAGAATGAAGCCTTTCGCTGTATCACTGGAAATCGAGACGGTATCTGGGCGTACAGTAATCAGGCTTTAATCCACATTGCACCACGAGGTTTTATCCGCACTTTCCGACTGCCTTCTGAGTCTGAGCAAGTGGCTTGTTTTGCGTCTCGCCCGCATCAGTTGACCATTCTGGACGCTGAAAATAAGTACGTGATTGAAACCGACCAACTCGCGTTTTCGCTGCGTAAACCGCCTCAGGTGGTGATTGGGGCGCTATGGCAGCAACATAAGCGCTGGCGTGTTGGCCCACGCCAGCAGACCGCAATCACACTGCTCGAAAAAAGCCCGGTTAACGTGTCTTGGGGAAGCTGGCCGCCTGAGCGTCAGGTCACTCGTATTCACTACCAATTGGTCCCTGACCGACAATCTGGCCAGTCTTTGGCTAAACCGCTGGCCGCTTGGCAGCAAACCGGAAGAGAAACCTTCTCGTTAGCGAATATGGTCGGAGGGCACTATCAGCTTCGGGTTGCCATTCCGCGTGATGGTGCGTTGCATACTGTACTGGATATGAGAGTCTCTATGCCGATATTGCCTTACCTGGTGAGCGGTGTCGTTTTGATGCTCTTTGTCAGTATTGTATTAGCCGCAGTTAGGTTAGCGTTCAAACAACGGCACCAGGTTGGGGAGCATACTGATTTTCCCTTGGATGATGCCGGTGCATATCCGGTTTTTCAGTCCACGTTGAAACCCATGTGGACTGAATACCAAGCGCTCGCAGTGCCGAGTGAAACTAAAAAACGAGAGGGTGCAACGGAGGCCTTGGCGGAATCCTCAGATGCTGGGTGACGTGATCACGACAAAACCGTTAGTCCTTGAGTAACAAGCGCCTCTCTAAACTGACTCACAAGTGCTGTTTGTTGTGACGGTGAGCGCGGCGTCGCTTGGAGGTGCCCCCAGATTGGATTGGGCCATACCGCATCGTCGCGAAATCGCGCAACATGATGGAGATGAAGCTGCGGGACCAGATTACCAATTGCTGCAATATTGAGCTTGTCGGGAGCAAAAAGAGATTCTAGACAGCTTGCGACCAGGGAGGACTCTTGCCAGAGTGTTTGTTGATCGCTTGGGCTGAGATGATGGATTTCTTCGATGCCACTTACACGAGGGATAAGCAAAAGCCATGGACCAAAATCTGCGCCTGCAAGACGTAATTGGCACAATGCTAAATCGCCGACATACGTGCTGTCAGCGGCTAAACGAGGGTGAAGAGAAAAAGACATAGCCACTCCGTATTGAAATGAATCTCGCCAGCTTACATCACAACCGACGAGTGGGTCACGGCAAATAAAAAGCCCACCGACAAGGTGGGCTTTTCGCTATTAGGTTATCTCGTCCGCTTAGCCATTACATGCGTTCAAGCGTATTGATGCCCAATAGCGCCAAACCTTGCTTGATGGTTTTCGCAGTGAGTGCGGCCATGCGCAAGCGGCTTTGGCGAGTGTGTCCTTCTGAGAGCAGGATTGGGCAAGCTTCATAAAAGCTAGAGAACAAGCCTGCAAGCTCAAAGAGGTAACTACACATTAAGTGCGGCTGTCCTTCTCGGGCTACAGATTTCACGGCTTCTTCAAATTGCAGTAGCTTAGCAACCAATGCTTTTTCTTTTTCGTGCTCAATGATCATCTCACCGTCAAGCGCATCCCGATCGACGCCTGATTTTGCAAAGACTGAGGCAACGCGGGTATATGCGTATTGCATGTAAGGCGCGGTATTCCCCTCAAAGGCCAGCATATGATCCCAGTCGAAAATATAATCGGTAGTACGGTGCTTGGAGAGATCGGAGTATTTTACCGCTGCCATTGCAACCGTCGTCGCGATATTCGCTTGCTCGGCCGCATCCATATCAGGGTTCTTTTCAGCAATCAGTGCTTTGGCACGCGTTTCTGCTTCGTCCAATAGGTCAGCAAGACGCACTGTGCCGCCCGCACGTGTTTTAAACGGTTTGCCATCTTTACCCAGCATCATGCCGAATGCATGGTGCTCCAAGCTAACGGTTTCCGGAACATACTCGGCTTTACGAACAATGGTCCAAGCTTGCATTAGGTGTTGATGCTGGCGTGAATCAATGAAATACATCACGCGATCAGCGTTAAATTGTTCATAGCGATACTTGGCGCAAGCAATGTCGGTGGTGGTATAAAGAAAGCCGCCATCACGTTTTTGGATGATCACACCCATCGGCTCGCCATCTTTATTTTTATATTCGTCGAGAAAGACCACCTGAGCCCCATCGTCTTCGACCGCGATGCCTTTCGCTTTTAAGTCTTCAACAATACCCGGCAGCATATCGTTATAAAGGCTCTCGCCCATGACATCTTTTGGTGTCAGGGAAACGTTTAGACGGTCATAGTTCTGCTGGTTCTGCTCTAACGTGACTTTAACGAGCTTTTCCCACTTCTCTTTGCAATAGGCATCGCCACGCTGCAATCGCACCACGTAGTCACGTGCGGTGGCGGCAAAGGCTTCGTCTTCATCGTAGCGCGCTTTAGACTCACGATAGAAGTTTTCAATATCGCCCAGCTCCATGGAGATATCATCACCGCGTGACTCGTGCAGCTCGAGGTTAGCAATCAACATACCGAATTGCGTTCCCCAATCACCTAGGTGGTTGGCCCGTGTAACCTTGTGACCCAAAAACTCTAATGTACGCACCACCGCATCACCGATAATGGTGGAGCGTAAATGACCAACGTGCATTTCTTTAGCAACGTTAGGTGCCGAGTAATCGACGACAATATTTTGCTTATCTTGTTTCTCGATACCTAAGTGCGCGTCGGACAGGGCGATATCCGCCTGTTTAGCCAGCCACTGATCGTTTAAAAAGATATTGATAAAGCCTGGACCGGCAATCTCTGCGCGACTTGCCATCTCACCGAGATCAAGCGCATCCAATACCTTTTGGGCAAATTCACGCGGGTTCGTCCCGATCTTTTTGGCTGCACCCATCACACCATTGGCCTGATAATCACCAAATTGTGGTTTTGCAGATTGACGCACTGCTGCTGGTGTGCCCTCAGGCGCACCCGCCGCAACCATGGCGGCAGAAACTTTTTCGTTAAGAAGACTTTGAATATTCACTTGCTTACCTTTACTACTAGCCGGGCTGATTATGAATGACCCGTTATGTGGGTTTCCAGCTTATCAATACAAGAATCCGCCAACACTGTATTGCGCGAGAATGAAGCGTGCAAACACAGTGTTGGCGGGATGCTGTATTGTCGCGAACCATGACGTTCATCGACGCGGATGATCCCTAATGATACCCATAAAACAGCAGGCATTGGCAATAGTTATTCACCGCCTTCCTTGATATCTTTACGCGCCGGAATACAACGAGCCTTTTTTCCCTCTCGGAGGTTACCAATTATGATGCCATCAAAGGAAAAATCGTAGTGCGAGATGACGCCACTTTTTAGATAAAATCAATCAGTTGCTGACACATTTTCCTGTAATTTCACGCATGAGGGGTGGGCCAGCACCGGCGCGCTGGCAATGTTTGGCAGTTTGGTGAAATAAGAAGGCTGAGCTATAAGATCACGGTTTTATTGCCGTGCACGAAGACGCGATCGTCGATAACGCGAGCGATCGCTTGGCTGAGCACGCTTTTTTCTACGTCCCGGCCAGCTTTTGCCATATCTTGTGCGCTAAAGCTATGATCAACATGAATCACATCTTGGCCAATAATAGGGCCTTCATCTAAATCGTTGGTCACGAAATGGGCGGTCGCACCAATGATTTTGACCCCGCGCTCGAAGGCTTGATGATAGGGGCGTGCACCAATAAAGGCAGGCAAAAAGCTATGGTGAATATTAATAATGCGATGCGGATATTGGGCGACAAAATCTGGCGTTAGCACCCGCATATATTTGGCGAGAATAATATAATCAGGCTGGTGGCCTTGAATGGCCTTAATCATCGCTTGCTCGTGCTCGTCGCGACTTAATCCTTCATGGCTAACAAAGTGAAACGGGATATCAAACCGCTCGGTTAAAGGCTGTAACTTATCGTAATTCCCTACCACAGCGGCAATCTCTATATCGAGCGATCCGTCATACGCTTTCATCAAAATATCGCCGAGACAATGCGACTCTTTGGTGACCATGATCACCACACGTTTGCGACGCGAACTGACTAATTGACGCTGACTACCGGGTGGTAATGCGTGGTCAAGATCCAATAGCAAGGTATGATCGTTGAAAATCCCCTCCAGCTCGGTGCGCATATAAAACTGCCCGGTAGCGTGATCAACGTATTCGCGGTTATGAATAATATTGAGCTGGTGTTTGTAGCAAATATTGGTGATGGTGGCGATTAAGCCTTGAGCGTCAGGACAATCCGTGAGAAGTGTTTTTCGTTCCATGTTGATACTGTGCTGCTTATTACTAAACCCCTGGTTTTACCCTTTCTGGCCTGTTAGGTCAAAGTGATTTTGGTGGTGATCTTGGCTTTCGTCCCTGAATGGTTTGATCCATTTTTGGGGTTTGGCATAATGCTCTCTTTCCCCTGTGTATTTATCTAATGATCCGTAAGGTTTTCTCAGAGACGGGCGCGCTGGCTAAAGCCATTAACGGCTTCGTGCCTCGCCAACCGCAAACAGATATGGCGATCGCTGTCGATACGGCCATTCGTGAACAAGGCCAGTTAGTGGTTGAAGCGGGCACAGGAACCGGGAAAACCTATGCCTATCTGGCCCCGGTGTTGTTAAGCGGTAAAAAAGCGATTATCAGTACCGGGTCGAAAAACCTGCAAGAGCAGCTCTACCATCGTGATTTACCCTTGATGAAGTCTGCGCTGGGCTATATCGGTACCACGGCGCTACTCAAAGGCCGGGTGAATTATCTTTGTCCTGAACGTTTAGAGCGGCAAATTAGCGAATGCCACCGCCCAGACAGCGAACCGGGACAATTGAGTCAGTTGGTCAAAATTCGTGAGTGGTCATCGTATACTGAATCGGGCGATTTGAGTGAATGTGAGGCGCTTGCTGAAGACAGTCCGCTCATTCCTGTTGTGACCTCTACTAATGATAACTGTCTAGGGAAAGACTGCCCCAGCTATGAAGACTGTTACGTGGTCAAAGCCCGACGCCGTGCGATGGATGCTGATGTGGTGGTGGTGAATCATCATTTATTTTTGGCTGATGTGGCGATCAAAGAAACCGGCTTTGGCGAGCTGATCCCAGAAGCCGATGTGATGGTGTTTGATGAAGCGCATCAACTGCCTGACATCGCTAGCCAGTATTTTGGCCAGTCTTTATCAAGTCGCCAACTTCAAGATGCGGCGAAAGACATTCATATTGCCTACCGGACTGAACTTCGTGATACGCGCCAGCTGGAAAAAGTGGCTGACCGTCTCTCGCAAGCGGCGATGGATATGCGGTTAGTGATGGGAGAGCCAGGTTTCCGGGGCAATTGGCGCGAGCTTCAAGCATCGCCCGTGGTTGAAAAAGAACTGGTGCGACTGTCCGATGCCCTCGATTTAGTTCATGACGTGGTCAAATTGTCACTCGGGCGAAGCCAGTTACTGGATGCCGCGTTTGACCGTATTACGTTGTTTAAAGCCCGATTAACGCGCCTTCGCGATACGTCGATAACCGGATATTCCTACTGGTATGAATGCACACGCCATCATTTTAGCTTGAATATTACGCCATTATCCGTAGCGGACCGTTTTCGTGAGCAAATGGCCGAACAAGGCGGTGCATGGATATTCACCTCGGCCACCTTGGCCGTAGAGGGGGATTTTGGCCACTTTAATCACCGATTAGGGATCGATGCCAAACAACAAATGACGCTGGAAAGCCCGTTTAATTATCCCGAACAAGCCCGATTGTGTGTGCCACGTCATGTGCCTGAGACCAATAGTTATCGCCGTGCGAATAAATTGGCCGCCATGCTCGGGCCGGTGATTGAACGTAACCAAGGCCGTTGCTTTTTTCTCTGCACGTCGCACCAAATGGTCCGTGAGCTCTCGGCATTATTTCGCGAGCAGTTGTCATTACCGGTGTTGATGCAAGGCGAAATGCCTAAACAGCGCCTACTGGCAGAATACTTGTCTTTAGGTAACGCGCTACTGGTGGCGACAGGGGCATTTTGGGAAGGCATTGATGTACGAGGCCAGGCCTTGAGTTGCGTTATCATTGATAAGTTGCCGTTTGCGTCGCCGGATGATCCTTTATTAAAAGCACGCATTGAAGATTGCAAATTACAAGGTGGTGATCCCTTCGCTCAGGTACAAATTCCCGAAGCAGTGATCACGCTTAAACAAGGCGTGGGGCGATTGATTCGTGATCAACAAGACTATGGCGCATTGATTATCTGTGATAACCGCTTAGTCACCCGTGCCTATGGCGCGACCTTTTTACGCAGTTTACCTGCTATCCCACGGACACGGGAGCTTAACCATATTGACGATTTTTTGTCGCCCTCAGAGGCGGACAATAAAACCGTTCACTCGCATTTATCACATCAACCTATAGAGGGTTAAATGACGCTAAAAATACTTGCCGTCGATACGGCTACGGAGAATTGTTCAGTGGCACTTAGTTGTGGCGATCATGTTATTTCACGCAGTGAAATCGCCCCACGCGAACACACGAATAAGATCCTGCCGATGGTTGATGAAGTCCTGGCAGAAGCCGACGTCGCACTCAGCCAGGTGGATGCGTTGGCGTTCGGCCGCGGGCCGGGCAGTTTTACCGGTGTACGCATTGGTATTGGTATTGCCCAAGGACTCGCTTTTGGCGCGGATTTGCCCATGATTGGCGTGTCGACGCTAGAGGCGATGGCGGCACAAAGCTACCGAATGAGCGGCGCAACCCATGTCCTCGCTGCGATTGACGCGCGGATGGGCGAGTTATATGTCGGTCAGTACCAACGCACACAAACAGGTCGTTGGCAGTGTTTAGGTGAGGAAATGGTCGTCGCACCTGATGCGCTTTTACCTCACTCTAACCAAGGTGTTTGGACATTGGCAGGAACCGGCTGGCCTGCCTATCCTGATCTAGAGGCCCAATTGGGATTGCAAAGCGTCAGGTCAGATGTGTTGTACCCGCAAGCGCAAGATATGATCGCGATTGCACAACACGCGTATCAGTCAGGAGAAGCGGTGGCCGCCGAGCTAGCCAGCCCTACCTATTTGCGAGATAAAGTCACGTGGAAGAAATTACCCGGGCGAGAGTAGGCCGGTAGTCGGTCGGTGAGCATAGGAAGCGAATATGGTATCGATTAACGGTATATCGTCCCCACAGACGACCCGATCTAATCAATCCCAGCGTGCGGCAAACAAACAGAAAGTCACACGTAAGCAAACGCCGAAGACGACGCAAGTTGCCAACGCGGTTCGCCAGCGCGTTGACCCAGTGTCGGTTGCGCAGGCTGAGCAAGCGCAGCAACAGGTGCAATATGATTTACCTGATGGTCGAGGTCGGCAGGCAATGGAATCTTACTTCGCCGTGTTAAACCAAACACGGCGAGAGGAACTGTTAAGCTTGGTTGGGGTCGATATATACGTTTAATGGTGCACAAAAGGAGTGTGTTGTATGAAACTTTATTGGCTAGTTGTTCTTGGTGCCTTGGCTTTAACCGGCTGCTCAACGTTGCCAGAGACACTCAAAGGACGCATGGATCAGCCCGTGACTGAATATCCCGTTGTGGCGAAAATGACTGAGGCGCAACAAGGTGAAGAAGTGCGCCTAGGCGGTTTGATTGTCAGTGTTAACAACCGGGAGTCTGACTCGGTTGTCGAGATCGTAGCTTTACCAATATCAGATGCGGGACGTCCCGATATAAAGGCCTCATCCCTCGGGCGATTTAAAGCTGTTTTTGATGGGTTTGTGGAGCCTGCTGACTATGCCAAAGGGCGACCGATTACCATTCTAGGTGACTTTGATTCACGCCAAGAAGGGATGGTTGATGCATATTCCTATGATTACCCAGTACTGAAGGTGAAAGGACATCAATTATGGAATATTGAGCAACAAGTGATTGATGATGACAGGCCGTATTGTTACGGGTTGTATTGCTCTCGACTTCGTATCGGTGTCGGTACCGGGCATGTGCAAAGCGTGATTACCCTTCCTTAACCCATAACGGGTCGCCATGCTATCCACACCGTTAAGTGCAAAGCTTGATGCTTTATTAGCCCAGCCCCCCGAGCAAGTGGGCCTTTGCTCGGGGTTGGTCGCCACATCTATCCCGCTTGCAGACATTCAGGTAGTGGCGGCTGTGCGGACGCCCAGTTATGGCGCCCCGACATTGGTGTTTATGCACGGTTGGCAAGATAACCTTGCGAGTTTTCATTCGCTGCTCCCTTTATTGCCGCAAGATGTTGGGCTCATTTTGTTTGATTGGCCAGGGCATGGTTTATCGGAACACAAGCCGGGTGACTATTATTATCCGTTTTTTGATTATCTTGATGATCTGCACCAAGTGCTGAACCACTCATCGCTCTCGCTGCTTGGTCACACAGGGCCGGTGGTGCTGGTGGGTCATTCATTGGGTGGGGTAGTCGCTAGCTGTTATGCGGCTAGTTTCCCCGATAGTATTGATGCCATGGTGACCATTGAAGCGCTCGGCCCGATCGCGGAACCTGAGCAGACGGTCACTGAACGTTTTGCCAACAGCTTGAATCAACGGGCCATGTTACGAGCAAAGGCCCCCCGTTACTTTGATTCGGCGCTTAAGGCGTTACGGTTACGCGCCTCGATAAATAAAGTGTCACTTGAGTCACTTCTGCCTTTGGTGGCTCGAGGACTTTCGGTATGCACACAAGGCGTACGCTGGCGTCATGACCGCAAATTAGGCGCAGAACCGCTTTATCGGATGTCGCCAGCTCACAGTGAGTCGATTATTCGAGCGATCAATTGCCCAGTACTGGCGATTCGAGCGACAGATGGGTATCCTGCATTTCGCTCAACAGATGCGGCCATCCGGGCAACGTGGTTTCAACAACTCACCCTCGCTGAGCTTCCCGGCACCCATCATTGTCACCTTCAACAACCGCAACAAACTGTGTCGTTGATAACAGATTTTGTGACTAAAATTCAAACGCGCACTTAAAATGCTCGTGTAACAATAATGTTAACGCTATGGTGGGCGGGTTAAACATCTGTTTGAATTATGCCTCGTCGATCGAAGCAAGCAATATAGCCTGCAAGCTAAAACATAGGAGAAAGCCAGTGGAAAAAGTATGGCTTAATCGTTACCCGTCGGATGTGCCGGCGGAAATAGATCCAGATGCCCATCGCTCTCTTATCGAGATGTTTGAACATTCTGTTCAGCAGTACGCCGACCAAACTGCCTTTATTAACATGGGGCAGGTGATGACGTTTCGTAAATTGGAAGAGCGTAGCCGCGCGTTTGCGGCCTATTTGCAAAATGAGCTGAAGCTGAAAAAAGGCGATCGTGTCGCGATCATGATGCCAAACCTGCTGCAATATCCGATTGCTTTATTCGGCATTTTACGTGCCGGTTGTGTTGCTGTTAACGTCAATCCGTTATATACCCCTCGTGAGTTAGAGCACCAGCTGACGGACGCGGGAGCAAAGGCTATCGTGATTGTCAGTAACTTTGCCCATACATTAGAAAAAGTGGTCGACAATACCCCAGTCAAGCATGTGATTTTGACCAGCTTAGGCGAGCAACTACCGCGCGCCAAAGGCACCTTGGTGAACTTCGTGGTGAAATACGTGAAGAAAATGGTACCCAAGTATCATTTGCCGCATGCCACTTCGATGCGTAAAGCCTTGAGTCGTGGTCGCCGGATGCAATACGTTAAGCCTTTCTTGAAAGGCGATGATGTCGCTTTCCTCCAGTACACGGGTGGCACCACTGGGTTGGCGAAAGGCGCTATCTTAACCCACCGCAATATGTTGGCGAATGTTTATCAAGCAAAAGGTACCTACCAGCCGGTGCTTAATGCCGGTGAAGAAGTGGTGGTAACTGCATTACCGCTTTATCACGTCTTTGCGTTGACCGTAAACTGCCTGTTGTTTATCGAGATGGGGGGGCAGAACTTACTGATTTCTAACCCGCGTGATATTCCCGGCTTTGTGAAAGAGCTACAAAAATATCCCTTTACCGCGATCACCGGCGTGAATACGTTATTCAATGCCTTGCTCAACAACGAGGATTTCCATGAGCTCGATTTCTCAAACCTACGCTTGACCGTGGGAGGAGGCATGGCGGTACAGCGTGCCGTGGCTGAAAATTGGAAAAAACTGACGGGTAAGCACTTACTCGAAGGATATGGGTTAACCGAATGCTCACCTTTGGTTGCCGCGTATCCGTACGACTTGCGAGACTACAATGGCTCAATTGGTTTGCCCGTGCCCTCGACTGAGGTCCGTATTGTCGATGATGAAGGTAACGATGTCGCCGATAATCAACCCGGTGAGCTTCTAGTACGTGGCCCACAGGTGATGCAAGGCTACTGGAATCGGCCTGAAGCCACACGGGAGAGCATTGATGAACATGGCTGGTTAGCGACCGGTGATGTGGTGCAGTTTGATGATGATGGTTTCTTGCACATTGTTGACCGCAAAAAAGACATGATTTTGGTATCAGGCTTCAATGTTTACCCAAATGAAGTGGAAGACGTGGTCGCCCTGCACGAAAAAGTGCTCGAGGTTGCAGCGATTGGCCAGCCTGACGAGAACTCAGGCGAGTTGGTGAAGATCTGTGTGGTGAAAAAAGATCCCTCGCTCACGCGAGATGATCTCGTTGCCCACTGTCGTAAGCATCTTACGGGCTATAAAGTACCGCGTGTAGTGGAATTTAGGGATGAGTTACCTAAAACCAATGTTGGTAAGATTTTGCGTCGTGAGTTAAGGAACGAGCCTGAGGCGCCTGCGCAAAAAGCGTCGGCTTGATGCGAACCGACCCAGAAAAGGGTAAACTAGCGATAACGAATCACGAAATGCCGGCATCGCCGGCATTTTCTTTATGGGCTTTTTTGTGAACTATCAACTGATCACCTCTTCTCAACAACTCGTGGCTATATGCACGCGTCTTCGTCAGCAAGCAACCGTGATGGTCGATACCGAGTTTGTCCGCACTCGCACTTTCTATGCTCAGCTGGGCTTAGTTCAGCTTTATGACGGGGAGTGCCTCGCGCTAGTCGATCCTATCGCGATTGACGATTTATCGCCTTTGTGGGCACTGATGGCCGACGTCAGCGTGACCAAGGTACTACATGCGAGCAGTGAAGACTTAGAGGTGTTTCTACACCATGCGGGTGCGCTACCGACACCAATGATTGATACCCAAATCATGGCAGCATTTTTAGGCCATGGTGTATCGGAAGGGTTTGCAAGCTTAGTTGAGCGTTATGTCGGTGTGGCGCTGGACAAGGGCGAGTCACGCACTGACTGGTGTGCACGACCACTGACCGACAAGCAAAAGCACTACGCCGCAGCAGATGTTTACTATTTGATGCCACTTTATCAGGCGTTGTCTGACGCCTTAGCGCAGACACCGTGGCAAGACGCTCTCGTTGAGGAATGCGCACAGCTGTGCTGTAAAAAGCATCAATCAAAATCGGATGAGGCCGTGTATCAAGAGATTAAGTATGCGTGGCAGTTGAATCCACAACAATTGGCAGTATTGCAAGCGTTGGCAAAATGGCGAGCCAAAGAGGCACGACGTCGTGACATGGCGCTTAATTTTATCGTTAAAGAACAGCACCTTTGGAAAATGGCGCGATACGATATACGCACAGTAGAGCAAATGCAGGAACATGGGTTTGATCGCTTTGAAATTCGCTATCATGCACAAACACTGATAAAAATCGCAAAACAGGCTGACAAGATGACTGCGGATAAATGCCCGCCAGCGCTGACACGATTGGTCGATGAACCAGGCTATAAAGCGGTGATCAAAGCAATTAAAGAAAAAGTGCAAGAAGCGGCTGATAACGCTGGATTAGCGCCAGAGTTTATTGGATCCAAAAAACAGCTGAATCAGCTGATTACTTGGGTATGGCGAGACGATTGTCAAGAAGAGAAACGCCCCGAGTTAGCAAAAGGATGGCGTTACACATTAATTGGCGATGCCCTGTTAGCGGTTATTCCCAAAAAGCCAACCGCCTAAACCTAAAAAGCGGTGCTCGTGCACCGCTTTCGTGTTTTTGAGAAAAAGGGGCCGTATTAGTGGTCCTTTCCTTCCTCGGGGAGCGTAACATTTAGCTCTAAAACAGACAGATCATCATCCCCTTGCTCGAGGCTAACCGATACCTGGTCTGGCGCAATATCGACATATTTCCGGATGACATCTAAGATATCTTGCTTAAGCTGAGGCAGATAGGTTGGAGCAGGGCTATCGGCACTACGACGCTCGGCAACAATAATCTGTAAACGCTCTTTCGCGATGTTGGCGGACTTTTTCTTAGTGGGCCGGAAGAATTCTAGCAATGCCACATTAGCCTCCAAATAAGCGTTTTAAGAAACCTTTACGTTCTTCCTCAATAAAGCGGAAGGGGCGCTCTTCACCCAGCAGACGAGCGATGGCATCTTCGTAGGCCTGGCCTGCGTCAGACTCTTGGTCAAGCACAACAGGCTCACCTTTGTTCGAGGCGTGTAATACCGACTGGCTTTCCGGGATCACGCCCAGCAGAGGAATGCGTAGAATATCTTCAACGTCTTCGACACTTAGCATTTCGCCATTGGTCACACGTGCAGGGTTATAACGAGTGACTAATAAGTGGTGTTTAACCGGCTCCTCACCGTTTTCTGCGCGGCGTGATTTAGAGTCAAGAATGCCAAGAATACGGTCAGAATCGCGTACAGATGACACTTCAGGATTGGTAGTGACAATTGCTTCATCAGCAAAATACAGCGCCATTAATGCGCCAGCCTCGATGCCCGCAGGAGAGTCGCAAATAATGTATTCAAAACCAAGCTCGTCCATGTCTTTTAAAACACGTTCAACCCCTTCTTTGGTCAGCGCATCTTTATCGCGTGTCTGAGAAGCGGGTAGAATAAACAAGTTTTCTACGCGTTTATCTTTAATCAATGCTTGATGGAGATTCGCCTCACCATTAATGACATTAACAAAGTCGTAGACAACACGGCGTTCACACCCCATCACCAAGTCCAGGTTACGTAAACCGATATCAAAATCGATAACCGCTGTTTTTTTGCCTGTTAATGCTAATCCGGTCGCTAATGCTGCACTTGAGGTGGTTTTTCCCACGCCACCTTTGCCGGAAGTAATTACAATAATTTGTGCCATTCCTCGTCCTTATTCTGTTATAGCGTGAGGGGGTCAATCTGTAAGCTTTCTTGATTAAGCGACACCATGGCTGGCCGCTCAACATGTTCTGGTGGAATCTTATCATTCAGCCAATAGCTACCTGCCACTGACAATAATTCTGACTGAAGGTTCTGACAATAAATACGTGCTTGTTTTTGTCCGCATGCCCCGGCAATTGCTCGGCCTCGTAGCACGCCATAAATATGAATGCTGCCATCGGCAATCACTTCTGCCCCGGCGCTAACATGATTCAAGATGACCAAATCTGCGTTTTTAGCATAAATTTGCTGGCCGGAACGAACAGGCGCGGTGACCACTTTTGCTGGCGTTTGTATCGGATCTGCGATCCGTGACTGCTTACTTGATTTAAGCACGGCCAGTCCCGAGTCTAGCGCAAGCTGGCGTGTATGGTTGTGCGTGACCCCAGTCAGTCCGATAAGAATCATTCCCGTTGCCTGTAAACAGCGCTTTAACGCACTGATGTCAGGACATTGAGAAAGGCGTTGAACATCAGCCACAACGGGGGCACCTTCAAAAAAACCAGGTGCTTGAGTGACCTTCTCGGCCAGCACATCAGCCGCCGCGGCGAAGTTATCGTCAACAAGATGGAGGACGGATAGGGTGAAAGTAGAGCCTTTCAACTCCGGTTGTTTAAGCATGTGATTCGATCCCGGTTCTGTCGTTAAAACACGAGTCAGACGCGCATTATCAGACGTTGAATAGCATGGTATATTCACAGCACGGATGCGGCAAGCAAGGTTTGCTTTTCGAGTCAGATTTCTCGTTTTAATGATGTTTTTTAGCTTTATAGTGAGAAACCACCGCAAATACGTGTTTTGATACACTTTGCGGTAAAGTTTAACAAACCTTTGCCCGAGGATGACAATTTATCGCCTGTTTTATGGCATGCTCGTGAGGACTTTTGAGATGTATTGCGCAATTTATCGAAGCAAAAAGAAAGAAGGCACCTATCTTTATCTTGCAGAGAAAGATAAATTTGATGACGTGCCAGAGGCGCTGATGAACAGCTTTGGGCAACCAGAGTTCGCAATGATGATTGACTTAGACAAGCGTGAAAAGCTTGCGGTGGTCAATATCACCAAGGTAAAGCAAAGCCTGCAAGAGGAGGGGTTTTTTGTACAGCTGCCCCCACCTCCGGACGTAGCGCTGCAGGCTATTCGTAATAGAAACGAAAAACTGTAAAAGGAAGACTATGCGCAAAGGTATGATTTCAGCCTGTATGGCGGCTGCATTAATCGTTAGCCCAGTGATGGCCAAGCCAGGATTTGAACAATATGTGGCCTCATTAAAAGATGAAGCTCGTGAGGCAGGGATTAGCGATGCATTGCTCGAGCGAGCGTTTGACGGGATTGAATATCATGAACGCGCGGTGAGCTCAGATCGAAATCAACCCGAGCGGCGCCTTACTTTAGACGAGTATATTCCCCGAGCGGTACCAGACTGGAAAGTGGCGCAAGCGAAAAAGCTCTACAATCAGCATTATGACGTATTAAAAAAAGTGGGTGAACAATACCAGGTGCAACCACGTTTTATTGTTGCCCTGTGGGGCGTTGAAAGTAACTTTGGCAAGCTCCAAGGCAGTTATAATGTGATTGAGGCATTGGCGACATTGGCATTTGATGGCCGTCGAGAAGCTTTTTTCCGTAAAGAAACCATGGCAGCACTGACAATATTACAGCAAGGTCATATTGCCCCCGAAGACATGAAAGGATCATGGGCGGGAGCAATGGGGCAATCTCAGTTTATGCCCAGTTCGTTTATTAATTATGCTGTGGATGGCAACCAAGATGGTAAAAAAGATATTTGGCAAACGGAGGCCGATGTTTTTGCATCGGCAGCGAATTATCTGAAACAAGCCGGTTGGGATGATACCTATACATGGGGTCGGCAAGTTCAAGTTCCAGAACAGCTTGATCGGTCTCTACTCGGTACCGGAGCAGACAAGGGCTTATTGTTAAGTGACTGGCAGACGAAAGGCGTAAGACGCATGAACGGCCAAGCGTTACCCAAGGTCGACATCAAAGCATGGCTGATTCAGCCTGATGATGAAAAGGGGAGAGCGTATTTGGTCTACAATAATTATCAAAGCTTATTGAAGTGGAACCGCTCGCATTACTTTGCTCTGGCGGTTAGTCATTTAGCCGATAGAATTAAATTTGATTGATACTTTATAAAAAAAAGAGGCCTTGGCCTCTTTTTTCTTTTTCCTTGGTAAAAAGTTTATGCTTCTTGACCAGGGATGAGGAAATCGTCGAGTGTTGCAGAACCACTTTCCGTCGCTTCGCGAATAACCTTAGGCATACGGCCTTGACCTGTCCATGTTTTATGTGAACCATCATTATCAGTATATTGGTATTTAGCTGGACGAGCTGCGCGCTTTCCTGGTGTTTTCGCTTTAGTGCTGCCACCTAATAGCTTCATGAGCTCTTCTGGCTCAATACCATCGGCCACTAACATTTCGCGGTATTTCTCTAGCTTTTCTAAACGCTCTTGTTCTTTTGCTTCTTCTTCGCGATCAATTTCTTTACGTTCTTCAACCACGGTATGTAGTTTCTCTAACGCTTCGTTTAGTTGCTCGGTTGACATCTCTTTGGCAAGAGCGCGTAAGCTACGTAGGTTGAGTAATGCTTTCATTGCATCAGACATTATTGGTTCCTGTTTAATTTATTTGTTAATAGAAGAATGATAACAGTATAAATGAAATATACAATATTACATATATTAATAGGCCACATTGTTCATTATTTGCAAGTTATTCGCAATCCTAGCGTATAGTTTTATTGGCATTTTGATTCTTGTGTCTAAAAAAATAGAATGCGCGTCGTTTATCATTGGCATGGAAAAGGAATAGAACGCCTGACAACGAGCCGATGATTTTTCAAACATAAACAGTTGCGATAGTGAGCACGACGTGTAGAATGCTCTTCGCTTAACGTAGAGGTGCGTTGTTTATGAGTCGTGCGCAAGAGGGTGATACCGATGAGGGCGCATAAAAGGAAACAATGCCGAAGCCAATCAGGTCATCACACCGATTGAGCTGGGGCTGTTACCGAATAGGAGCAGCACTGCCATAGTACTTAGAAACACACTATGGAGCGCTACTGTATGTAGGAGGCAAGTTGTTTGCCGTGTAATACCACGCCTTACCGTCTTCGTTTCTGCAGTAGATCTCCAACCACCGGGTTGATATTGAGATCATGAACTTAACAGACTTTTCTTCATCCGCTTTATCACTGCTTCCTCCGTTGCTAGCCTTGGGTCTCGCGATTGCAACTCGACGTGTCTTACTGTCGTTGGGTATGGGGATAATCCTTGGCACCGTATTAATGACGGATTTTTCACTTTTGCCCGCTAGTCAGTATTTACTGAACGTGATCACTGGCTTATTTATAGCTGATGGCGGTTTAAACAGCTGGAACTTGAGTATCCTCGCCTTTTTAATATTATTGGGCATGATTACCGCGTTATTATCCTTATCGGGGGGGACGCGCGCGTTTGCGAATTGGGCACAAAGCCGGATTAAGAGTAAACGTGGTGCGAAGTTACTGGCTGCTTTTCTTGGGGTATTCATCTTTGTTGATGATTACTTTAATAGCTTAGCGGTGGGGGCCGTTTCTCGCCCAGTCACGGATCGTTTTCATGTTTCACGGGCAAAACTTGCCTATATTCTCGACTCGACCGCGGCGCCTATGTGTGTGATTACACCAGCCTCCAGCTGGGGAGCCTATATCATTACCGTTATTGGCTCTATCTTGGTTGCGCATGGTGTTACCGATTACACCGCACTGGGTGCGTTTGTCATCATGATTCCGATGAACTTTTATGCCATTTTTGCGCTGCTGTTAGTGTTTGCCGTGGTCTGGTTTCAGCTTGATATTGGCCCCATGCGCCAATTTGAATACCAAGCCAAAAAAGGCAGCCGATTAGGTGATGAAAGCGAACATTGTGCTGATATTTGCGATGATTTAGGCATCGAAGAAAGTGAAAATGGCAGTGTAGCGGATCTGGTGGCTCCGATAGTCGTGCTAGTGATCGCCACGATTAGCGCCATGATTTACACCGGTGCGCAATCTTTAGCAGCTGATCATCATGCATTCTCTATCCTGGGAGCGTTTGAGAATACCGACGTCGGCATGTCATTACTGTGGGGCGGACTGGCCGGCCTGTTTGTTGCGCTAGTGATGACGGTTAAACAAGGCATTGCTAAGCCCGATATTGCGAAGACGTTATGGGTCGGCGCTAAATCAATGTTTGGTGCGATTCTTATATTGCTATTTGCTTGGTCGATTGGCCATATCATTGGTGATTTACAAACGGGTAAATATTTATCCTCGTTAGTGCAAGGTAACTTACCTGCTCAATTGTTACCTGTGGTTTTATTTTTATTGGCGGCAGTGATGGCATTCGCCACGGGCACGTCGTGGGGCACATTTGGTATTATGCTCCCGATTGCGGGGGATCTTGCGGCAGCGACGGATATTGCGCTGATGTTGCCGATGCTGTCTGCGGTATTAGCTGGTGCTGTATTTGGCGATCATTGTTCTCCTATCTCAGATACCACTATTTTATCCTCAACAGGGGCGCGCTGTGGGCTTATTGACCACGTCGCCACGCAGCTACCTTATGCAATCGGAGGCGCAGTCGTTGCGACATTTGGCTTCTTAGTGCTTGGCTTTACCGCCTCTTTGTTATGGTCATTAGCCGCGTCGACGCTGGCGTTCATTCTTTTGTGCTCTGGGTTACTTTGGCTTAAAAAGCGGCCCTGTCAATTGAAAGGATAGTCGTTCAAGCCCCGCATAAACGGGGCTTTTCTTTTTCTGCGGGTTCGGTAGCATGCCGGTGTATTGAATGATGTTGGCCCTGAAGTAGGGCGTTACGTGTAGAGACAGTTATGGCCCAGTTATATTTTTACTATTCGGCAATGAATGCCGGTAAATCGACCACCTTGTTGCAATCTGCGTTCAATTATCAAGAGCGTGGGATGCAGCCTTTACTGTTCACCGCCGCGATCGATAATCGCTATGGGCAAGGTAAAATAAGTTCACGTATAGGCCTGGACGCGGATGCACATCTGTATGACAACCAAACGTCGCTGTTTGAGCATGTGGCGGCCATTTTATCTCAGGACAAAGTCGACTGTTTGTTAATTGACGAGAGCCAGTTTTTAACTAAGCAGCAAGTACTGGAACTGACCGATGTCGTGGATAAATTGCGGATCCCTGTCCTATGTTATGGTTTGCGTACCGATTTTCGTGGTGAATTATTTGAAGGGTCACAGTACTTACTCGCGTGGGCTGACAAATTGGTGGAGCTTAAAACTGTGTGTCATTGTGGGCGTAAAGCCAGTCGTGTCATTCGGCAAGACGCTGAAGGCAACGCGATTGCAGATGGCGATCAGGTTGTGATTGGGGGCAATGAACGTTATGTGTCTGTTTGTCGTCGCCACTACAAGCAGATGCTCGGACTGCTCTGAGCAATGGAACCGGTGTGACACACTGAAAAGACAAAAAAGGCGAGCAACAGCTCGCCTTTTTTTCCATTTGGCCGATCGGGGTCAGTGCTATTTCACTGCCTCTTGATCGACTGGCACAATTTGGCTGGCATGGTAGCCTTTGGGTCCTTCCTCGACTTCGTAGCTGACGGTTTGCCCCGCTTTTAATGTCTTATACCCATCCATTTGAATCGTAGAGTAGTGAGCGAATACGTCTCCTTCCCCTTCTCCTGGACAAATAAAGCCAAATCCTTTTGCATTGTTAAACCATTTTACTGTACCAGTTTCCATGCGACACATCCTTCTTGCATCAAACTTTGCATACCTCGTGATAAACGCCTTGTCAGCTTCTGGTTAGCCTTGAGCTTGGGATTCCCCCTGGCGCAGACTGACCGAAGCCAACTTGGTCATTTATCTACCACACAATCCACTTTAGTAGATACTTTTAGGCAGTCAAGCGCTGGCTATAACATATAACATGAATGTAATAATAAATCGAAAAAGTGTGAGGGAGTGACGATAATTCATTAAAGAACAGACATGTCATTTGCATGAATGTCGGACTGTTATCGGTGCTTTTTCGCTCGTGATAAGTGTTGTTCTTATGGTTTGTTTTGTATAAATC
>NZ_MUFF01000017.1:0-71222 GCF_001996105.1 Salinivibrio sp. IB643 | reverse complement strand
TTGTTATTCCTTATAAAATCATAAAATTCAACATCATGCCTGCATAACTAGACCCAAAAAAGACATGCTAACGAGTTGCAGTTCTGTGATTTGAGTCCACACTTTTATAAAAGCTGTCGTTTGGAGTGGGCTTGATGATGACAACAAAAGTAAATACACGCTGTTACCGTTTTCCTGAAGTAGATTTTGAGCCAGAGAGTCGCACACTGTATTGGACGGATCAGGCAATCACGGTTTTGTCGTATGAAGAATCACGAATGCTCGAAATGCTTTGTTATTACGCAGGCGAGGTGTTGTCAAGTCGCACCTTGTTTAAACAAGTCGCATTACCCGACAGTTCTTTTGCACAACACCAAAGTGTGGTCACTTCGCTCATGGCTAAGTCTTACCGCAACGGTAAAAAGTGCTTGCCCTTTGACGTGGTTGGCGAGTTTGGTTTTCGTGTTGCTTTACCCCAACAAACCTTTGCGCAACGGCCAACCACACCGGCGGAAAATCAACCTGATCTCACMCCACCTCCGGCAACGCAATCACCGGCATTAGGGGATCCCTCTTTTAGCATTACAAAACCGCTTATTGTGTTGATTGCGACCGCAAGCCTCATTATTGGCATTACTGCGTTATTAACGCAGTAGCTGTTCGTCGACGCGCGAAATCCGAGTACTTTCGAGCTCACACTATTCGCGTTGTGAGCTCAGATCGTTGATGTTTTGTCTGACCTTGTCTTATCTCTAATGATCGTGGCTCCGGTGAGGTGACSTTGGCGTTGGCGTTGGCGTTGGCGTTGGCAAAAATAGAAGGCGAAAAAAACATTGATGTCACTCTAACTTTCAGCAACGAAATTAGGGTTGCACATTATGCGTGACTTTAATCACAYAATTATCAGGAGTGCTTCCCTACACTGAGCCTCCGTTAATGACTAAGAAGTGATGCTATGCGAACTGCACTAACCGATGCACTGACACAATTGCCCGACGCATTACAACGCGTTGTCTCTGATTGGATAACTGACACACACTTTGATGCGACATTTTCACCAGAGCAAGTGGCGCAAATGGAAGCCGAAAGTGGCCTATCTGGCGCCGCATTGCGTCTTACTCTATTGCCAATAGCGGCGGCTTATGCGGTGACTCCGATATCAACGTTTAACGTTGGCGCCATCGTTCGTGGCGAAGATGGCACCCTATACTTGGGAGCCAATATTGAGTTCACAGGGGTGCAACTAGGCCAAACCATTCACGCCGAGCAATGCGCGATTGCCCATGCGTGGACCAAAGGGGCAACTCGCTTAACCGATATCACGATCAACTACAGCCCATGTGGTCATTGTCGTCAGTTTATGAATGAGCTAAACGGTGCAGAGTCACTCACCATTCAGCTACCAAAAACGGATCCCAAACCGTTWCATGCGTATTTACCTGATTCCTTTGGTCCTGCCGATTTAGGGGTTGAATCACGTTTATTAACTGACGCGCCACACCMGTTACCCACAGACGATATTGATATTCCACTACTCAAAGCTGCCGCCGATGCAGCGAACCGAAGTCATGCACCGTATTCGGGTAACTACAGCGGCGTGGCCGTTGAAACATCTGATGGGGCGGTTTTCTCTGGGATGTATGCCGAAAATGCAGCGTTTAACCCGAGTTTACCCCCGCTTCAAGTGGCGCTCATTGCGACCAATATGGCCGGCTATCACTGGGACGACATTCGGTCGGTGGCGCTGGCCGAGATGACAAACAGTACGGTGAGCCATCTGACCGATACCCAAGCCACATTGGACGCGATGGATCCTGATATTCCTTTCGTCTATTCGACCCTTTCAACTTAACCACATGATACGCTTGGCCTCAGCGGGGATTTCTGATCGCTCTGAGGCCTAATTTGCGCTACTATCCGTACGTCTTTTTTCGGATTGTCACGGTAATGAAACAAGTTCATCATCCCCTCCAAGGCGCGGCCTGGATGCTCACTGCAGGCTTATGCTTCGCATTAGTCAACAGCCTTTCTCAATATGTTAGCTTCAAGTTGGGCTTGCCTTCGACGACCGTTGCTTTTATTCAATATGCCATTGCCTTAGTGGCCATGATCCCCTGGTTAAAGCAACTGGGGATTCGTCAATCTTTAAAAACCCAGCACCTTGGGCAACATTGTTTGCGGGTGTTTATTTCTGTTATTGGGATCCAACTTTGGCTATGGGCGCTCGCTTATCCGGTTCCCATTTGGCAAGGCATAGCCCTACTAATGACATCACCGCTGTTTGCAACCATAGGATCGGGGCTATTTCTTCGTGAACGGGTTGGTATTGCACGTAGCTTGGCCACACTTGCGGGTTTTTGTGGCGCGATGATTATCCTAGAACCTTGGTCAAATGGTTTTACATGGGCAACGTTACTGCCGATAGGCGCCGCTTTCTTTTGGGCGACCTATTCATTAATGGTGAAACGGTTATCAGCCTACGATCCACCGACCACGATGGTCGTTTACCTCCTTTTGTTGATCACCCCATTTAATCTACTCTTGGCCGTGCCTGACTGGACACTGCCGTCATCTGCAATGGCATGGTGGATGCTGTTCGGTGCTGGAATGCTCACCGCACTCGCACAGTGGGCAATAGCCAAAGCTTATGCCGCGTCAGATGCCTCGTTTGTTCAGCCGTTTGATCACGCTAAACTGCCGCTGAACGTCCTCTTTGGTTGGCTGGTATTCAGCTGGGTTCCACCTGGCCGGCTATGGCTCGGCGCAGGAATTATTATCGCAGCCGTTTTCTTTATTACCCACTGGGAATCACGACAGTCTAATCAACCTCGAGTCAAAACCGTCTAGCGCAAAACGGCGCTATCCGAGCATGGCTCTACCAAACCGAGCACTAAGCGTTGGCTTTTATCAACCAGACTTGCTCACCTCGGTCACCCTCTGGCTCGGTTTGCGTCTCTAACAACCTAATATCGAGCCCTGAAAACGCCTCTTCCACTATTGACGTATCGATGGAAAACGGCGGATTATCATCGGCCTGCGGATAAAACRAGGTGATCAGTAATAGGCGGCCTCCCGGCGCTAAAAGATCACGCACACGATGCACATACTGATCCCGCATCGACGGTGGCATCGCCACCAAAGCGGCACGATCGTAGATCAGCGAAGTCGGGCTCAAACGTGCAGTAAAAAAGTCACCACTGATCAACTCCAACTCATCGAAACAATAATGTGTATGACCCGACGGYGCACGGTGAACTTGCGGGGTATACAGGTTTTCTGAAAAAAAGGCCCGTACCGCGATATCACTCAGTTCTACACCAATCACATGTTCGTGTTTTTCCGCAAGCCAGTTTAAATCGATGGATTTGCCACACAAAGGCACCAGTACTGTCTCATCGGGCATTGGACAAAGTGTTGACCAGTAACGCATAAGCATTGGGTGCACACTGTCCCGATGAAACCCTATTTGATTTTCAGCCCAACGCTGATGCCAAAATTCTTGCTCCATGGTTTCTCCGAGAAGATGAAAAGCGGCCAGTTTAGCAAGTTATTAAATCAATCTCATTAGCAATTGCTTAAAAACGGGTGGAAATTGTTCACGATCTTGATCACAAATTAGTCAACGAGTAACTTGCGAGGCAGTCCACAAACAAGTACTGTTTATACATACAGTAATGATCATATATACARRTGCTTTATGTACGCGATGTCTAATGAGTCAAATCAAGCAACGACGCAAACGTCAGTACAGATGCGTGACGGAAGCTATTATTCCTCTGCGTTGAACGCACAGACACCCATCAATGCCCATTGGCTATCGATGTTACAGGCGTTAGCATTCAAAGCACGACAGCAAAAGTGGATCACGATCATTAATCCACCCCGCTCATTGAACGCCGAGCAGCTTAATCATTGGGGAATTAATACCAATCAGGTCAGGATGATTTATCGTCGGCATGGGTTTGACGATGAAGCACTGATTGACGCCGCAATGGCCGCASATACGTCATGTGCGATCATTGCGTTTACACCCACATTGMCACGTTTAACCTGTTACGAACACAATCAGCAGTGGATTGCACGCGTCGATCCAACATTGGCACAACGTCATTAGTACGCGCTTCAGTGCAGGCAAGTATCCGCGTCAGAGATGAAAGTAAATCTAACCCACTCGCGGTTTTCATTACTGTATTCAAGCTGTGCGCCTGTTTGGTGGCTTATCGACTCCATTTGCCGATACTCTAAAGCATAAGGCATCAATACAGTGAGTTCTTTAATCCCTTGCGCACGAGCCAAACCGGCCAGTTGAACCAAATTGGATGTATCGGTATGACGCACTGACATCACACGCGCGGCGTCTTGCTGTAGGCGCTCTTGAGCGGTTAGTGGTGATTGATCGCCACCCGCTTGATACTCAAGCACAGTATTAAACATGGGCAACAAGCTTCGAAAAATATCGAAAAAAGTCCAATTGGACTGCTGGCTTTCACACAAAAAATGCGTGTAATCGAAAACAACCTCTGTGGGTATTTTCAGCTGGGTTGACAGCGCATCCATGGCTTACCTCCAGACTAAAACCTAAGCGGATACACCCACTATAAGCAGTTTTAAAAAGATGTCTGGAAGATTATACAGTATTTTGCACTCGATCATGCTTTATACACGTAACACGATTATTTCGAAAAGCTTTTTTAACACAAAGAAAACAAATAGTTGAAAAGAAACCGATTTTCTTAGCATGTGTAAAATGAAGTAACTGATAGGCGGTATTATCGAACACCCGCTTAAGTACAAAGACAAATCATACGACTTAAGCGGATGAGCAAACACTGATCAAGATGCTTTGTAAATCACCTTGTTGGCGGCCATTTGAACACGCTCGACTGCGCCCTCTTCGGTCAATTTTTTCAACGCACCTGTCGCCCAAGAAGCGGCTTTACTGTCTTCTTGTCCTGCAGCCAGACCAATGCCTTTCGGGTTGATCCCTTCAGGGTTGGCTTTAACAATGTCCAATACTTGCTGCTGCTTAGGGGTGAATGACGAAACGGTATCCACAACGGGCGCTTTTGCTACAGAGTCTACCGCCGGTTTAGCCGCTACCGCGGGTTTCGCTTTTACGGGACGTTGACGCGCTGGCGACGATACCTTAACACGCTTGTTGAGTTTACCTTGTACTTTACGTTTGTGAGAAATTTTCATTCAATCATCCTACTCCGACGCACTACGTTCAGGCTCGCTGAAAGCAGCGGGTGAAAAACAAAGCGCGTGTTATACCAAATTTCAGCTCACTTTTGTAGGTAAGCGTCCTTTAGTCGGTGCAAAGTTCGTGACATTCAGCGACAAATGTTTACCTATTCGGTGTTTTTTAGGCAAACTAATCAGACACTTTCATCGTACAGTTAMAAGGTAAATCGTGGCTAAACGCTTGTACTCGCCGCTTTATCTATGGCGTGGAATGGAAGATTATGRATGCACTCAAGACAATAAAAATCTACCCGCCCCAATTTGAAGCGGCRCGATGGAGCATGCTAATCGCAATGGTTGTCGCATTTGCATTGGTATGCTTTTTTTTAATCCAACCCTCCTTGTCACTTGGRCAAGGCATTATCGGCCTGATCGCTATCGGCGCAATTTTATATGCCATRCATAAACTTCTGCAGCGCGTACAACTGTCGTTTTCGCTCTCATTTATGCATATACAGCATCACAGYTTTCGTGGCGGTTGGGCACTCAAATGGCGCCATATTGACACGATAGGGATCCCTCAAATCTATCCGCAAGGCCTTGGCGAGCCACTGCCTTGGATGGGGATTAAAATCAAACACTATGATGCATTATTAGATGGTATTAGCTTGAGAATGGTGACTCATATCATCATGACTCAAAGAGCATTACTGATTACAGCTTACCGTCGCGCGGGGAGCAAACCCAGTAAGCCATTGGAAGATATGATGTTTGATGACACCCCATATCGTGGTGCCAATGGTGTGCTTTATAAAGGTCTGATGGCGATGCTGGCCAATCGTATGCGATATATGCGCGAATTGTTAGGTTATGAYATTTTTATCAGCGAAGACTTACTCGATCGCYCCCTAGAAGACTTTATCGGGGTGACAAGACGCTATCTGGCTGCTGCCAGTACGCAATAATGGTCTTGGGACAAATAGGCTCTTCTAAACAAAACAAACAGKCTCTAAACAAACAAGCTGGCCCGTACTCTGAGTACAAGCCAGTYTAGTGASAAGSRTTAGAAAGCACCGGTAAGAAAAGGATTRGTTTTACGCTCATGGCCCAGCGTYGAGGTGGGTCCGTGGCCGGGAATAAAAGTCACATCATCTCCCACCGGAAGCAGCGTGTTCTTGATGGCGTCAATCAAGGTCGCGTGATCGCCTTTTGGAAAGTCGGTACGGCCAATACCACCGTTAAATAACACATCGCCTACCCATGCGGTACGGCTTTCTTCATCCACAAAGACAATGTGTCCAGGCGTATGTCCAGGGGTAAATAAGACCGACAAGGTATGCTTACCGACGGTGACCGTATCACCTTGCACTAACCACTGATCCGGCTCGAACGGCTCGGCGTGGGCAAAACCAAACATTTGAGCCTGTGCCGGTAAGGCTTGTAACCAAAATGCGTCTTCTTTATGCGGACCAATCACCGGAATATCAAGCGCGTTAGCCAATTCTACTGTGCCACCCACGTGATCTAAATGGCCGTGAGTAAGAAGAATTTTCGTTACGGTGACATTGAGAGAATGAATCACTTGGCGAATTTTAGCCACGTCACCACCTGGGTCGACGATCGCAGCGTCTTGAGTTTGGTCGCACCAAATAATCGAGCAGTTTTGTTGAAATGCCGTGACCGGCACAATCTCATAATGCAACGCCATACAGTTAACCTTCCTTTTGTATAAGTGCGGTAGCCGCCGATAACGACGTAAATACGGGCCTCACTATGCCATGCTGTCATCAGTTTGCAACTGTGCTGCCAAGGAGATGTCACCTTCTCGCTCTAGGCTGAGAAAAGGATATCTGGATACCTTTCAGGTACGCTTTATTGTATGCAGGGCTGCTTATGTTAGATATTGATAAAGTATTATCGTCGCATTATCCCCGGTTAGAACAGCGCGGTTGGCTCAYGCGCCCSGTCAGTAAAACGCTAAAGCGTTTACTTCATGAGCAGGAGTTTCAGGCGTTTGCTGAACGCTACCCGCATCTACAAGGATTCGAGTTTGTTGAACAGGTGCTGGATTATTTTAACTTTAGCTATCGGGTCAGCGATAGAGAAAAAGAGCGGATCCCGGAATCTGGACGTGTGGTGATTATCGCCAATCATCCAATCGGATCACTGGATGGCCTGGCGCTGCTTAAACTCGTACGCTCAGTGCGTCCAGACGTTAAAGTTATTGCCAATGAACTACTCATGCAAGTCGGCCCACTTCACAGTTGTCTATTGCCAGTCAACAATATGGGTGGCCGAACGCCTAAACAAAATCTACAACAAATCACACAGTGGCTAGAGCGTGATGGCGCTTTGATTATCTTTCCAGCCGGTGAGGTTTCGCGCGTCGCACCAACAGGAATTCGAGACGGTGTTTGGCACTCTGGCTTTTTACGTATGGCGAGTAAATCAAACGCCCCTATTTTGCCGATTCATGTCGACGGGCGAAATTCTGCCCGTTTTTATGGTGCGTCAATGGTCTATAAACCTTTGTCGACTTTGTTACTGGTTGAAGAGATGTTTCGACAAGAGAACAACACCATCGCCTTCACCGTGGGCGAAATGATCCCACACCACAGTTACAGTGCCAGCGCGAACCTTCCGGTAAAAACACGGGTTAAACTCTTTCGTAAACACCTCTACCGGATCGCCAAGCGTAAGCAAGGCTTGYTTCCCACCGAAACTGCGATTGCCTCACCGGAGCCACGACTGGCGCTCAAGCATGCAATCGCACTCGGCGAGCAACTCGGACAGACACCCGATGGTAAACTCATTTATTTACTCGACTATCAAGCCGACTCGCCGGTKATGCGCGAAATAGGCCGTTTACKTGAAGTCGCGTTCCGCGCTGTTGGGGAAGGCACCGGACAGCGGCGTGATCTTGATAAATACGACCAATACTATTGGCATTTGGTCTTGTGGGATCCGATTGAGCTCGATATCGTCGGTGCATACCGCTTATGTGATACCCAAGCCACTCTGGCTCATCAAGGGCTTGGAGGGATCTATAGCGCAAGCTTGTTCGATTATGAACAAGGGATGCAGCCTTTTCTTGACCAAGGATTAGAGCTAGGCCGTAGTTTTGTTCAGCCCAAATATTGGGGAAAACGAAGCCTGGATTATTTATGGTTAGGCATTGGCGCCCTACTCGCTAATCGCCCACAGTACCGTTATTTATTCGGGCCTGTCACTATCAGCAACGCGATGCCACAACCCGCTAAAGAGCTACTGATCTTCTTTTATCGCACCTACTTTCGTGGCGATAAAAGCTGTGCGCGCTCGAAACGACCGTATCAACTCGCCGAAAGTAAACAAAGTGAGTTGCTCGACCACTTTTGTGGCAACGACTATGCGCGCGATCTGAAAAAGCTGAAAATGTTACTCGATCACCTTGGCGTCGGGATCCCAACGCTTTATAAGCAGTACAGTGAGCTATGTGAACTTGGCGGCGTACAATTCTTAGACTTTGGCGTTGATCCTGATTTCGCCGACTGCATTGATGGACTGGTTTTAGTCGACCTCAAGCGTTTAAAACCCAAGCGCTACCAACGCTATATTGCGCCACATCTAACCACTCCCCCAACCTCCAMTTGTGGTGAATAAGCGTCGCTGTGAACAAACAAAGCCCCGCGCTCTCTGTCTTGATGGCGCGGGGCTATGACTGTCAGACTCATGTGAGCGTGATTGAGACTATTGTGACCGTGATGAGGATATATCACGTTGCTGGGTTAAGTAGCTCGGCTCCTGAGTGGTGATTTGACGATCGGCATGGCTATCATAGGCATATATATCATCGCGAAACGCGAGCTTGCCGTCTTCAGTGACCCATGCTGTTTGGTAAATGATTTGCACGGAAAGGCGCGTTTGCAACGACACCCACTTAGTTTGTGTTTTATCCAAATACCCTTGGTAGTTAGACAACTGTTTCCCGGACAAATCCAGCACCAAATCCGCCAACTGCTCGGCCTGCTCCACCCGAATACACCCAGAACTAAAGGCGCGGCGCGAGCGACTAAATAAGCTTTGTGCCGGCGTGTCATGTAAATAAATGGCGTTTCTATTTGGAGTGTTAAACTTGTACTTTCCTAATGCATTGCCTTGACCCGGAGCCTGTTGCAATCGATAAGGGAAGCCGTCGTCATTCACGGTTTGCCAATTAATCGTACTCGGGTCGATAGCGATGTTGCTTTGCCAGTTAGGCAAAATGCGATACTGATTGCGAGACAAATACTGCTGGTCATCCGCCAGTTTGGGTAAGATATCTTTTTGCACAATACTACGAGGCACATTCCAGCTGGGGTTCAGCACTACCGAATCAAGTTGCGACGTAAACAGCGGCGTACGTCTTGATTGTCGACCAACAACCACTTTACTTTCGAATACATTTTGATCGTCATGCCATACATGCATGCGATAATCGGGAATGTTCACCACAATTCGATTGGGATTATCGTTAGGCCACAACCGCAACCGTTCTGCATTAAGTGCCAATAACCGAACCCGTGCTTGTGGGTCCAAATTTAACCACTTCGCGGTTGCTGGGCCGATAATACCATCTATGGATAAACCATGCTGTTGCTGAAAGCGTTCAACTGCACGAAGCAAGTCACCACCGTAGCGTACAGTATCGCCATTTATCGCTTCCAAGCGCTCAGAGCTGCCCCAAAACCCCTGTAGCCCTAGATTATCCACCAAGTTAAGCGCTAACGTTGTCGCAATCGCTTGGTCCGGGTAAATGACRTTCTCGGCATGAATCGTTGGCCAAACCGACTGCGCCTGCTCTTGCAAGCGAACAATTTGTTTTACCAAGGCATCGTATTGCGGGTGTTGTGGACGCCGCTGCCGCAAAAACGGAGACAGTGACCCGTTAAGTCCTGCCTTAAATAATGCAGTACGCCTTTGCGATGAGGGAGCTGGCAAGGGGGTGCGATGAGACGCGCCAAAAAACCATTGCATTCCTTTATCGGGGATCACACTTAAATAGCGAAGCAGCGCATAGGCAGTATCGGTAGCAAAAATATCATAGGCCGCATCGCTGGGTTGCTGACGAAGTTGCCGCAATTGCCATGCTCGCCACTCAAATTCAGGACTAAAGCCAGCCAGTGAAATCACATTTACTTGCGTTTCTAACTCATCTCGCGCCGCATCTTGTGTCCAAATCAACGAAAATCCATTATCCAGGTAGTCTTGAGTCAGCGCTTGGGGATAGGCCAATACGGTCGCATCCGGTGCCGCCGACTCAAGCCAATCGCGCGCATATTGGTAGGCTCGCTGGCGATGAACATCTGCCGGTACAGTTTGATCATCAGGCACTCTTTGCCCCGAGATCTGCGGTTCAGTCAGTAACCGTACTCCACCCGTTTCACTGGCGTYATTGGCCATCACTGGCTTTACCAAAAAGCAAAACACTATCAGAAGGTTAGCCAACCAGGCATCGTGCCTTCTCATCATACGCCCCTCCTTATCCCTGTTATGATTATGGCAAAGTTTTACTGCAAAGAAGCCAAATTAACGTCTTTTTTTTCTCATCACAACGCAAGGTATTGAAACAAAARCGGCAGCCAARATTGACTGCCGTTTAGAACATTATCATGTATTCATTACACTAAGGTTATCCAGTGATTATCCCATCGGACTGGCGTCATTTTATAATCCGGATGGTGTGCATTATTTAGCGTCACCATTTTACCGCTACCCGCACTGAGGTTAATCACATCACCATCGCGACTRGCGCCAGAGGCATCTATCAGCGGATGCARTCCAAGTAACTCGCCACTATTTAACGACCAAATACCATAGCAATTGCCACGGGGCGACGTGGCGACAATCCAACCATTGAGGGTAGCAATACTGGCAACATAATTATTAAAGCGCGACCACTGCTCTGGTGAAGCATCAAGCATTTTCATCGGCTCACCACGGCGATGAATCGCCACAAGGGGGGCGTTATCAGCACCATGGTATTGCTGACCTGTCACCACATAACCCTCATCTGACACCATTAAATGACGAATACTGAGCTTCTTATTTGCAAGCTCAGCGCGCTCGACCACTTTGCTACTGTCGATATCGATATAGACCAATGCCGGTGACATAGCGTCAATGTTTAACACTGTGCGCCCATCAGTGTGCATGCCGCCGACACCCACGACTAACGTGTTAGTATCCACCAGTGCTAACTCATGAGGGCCAATGCCAAAGCCGCTTATCTCACGCACTTTTTTTACCTGCCCCTGCGTGGTTAATTGGTAAACACCGATCACACCTTCGCTGGTTTGCCGTTTACCCTCGGTGGTATATAACCATTTTCCATCATCAGAAATAGCACCGTGCCCATAAAAATAACGATCGGAGGCGGCCCCTACCCGTGACAACGTCACTCCACGTTGGTAGTCAAATACCTGCATAAAATCACCAGGCCGGCGCGCAAATGCCACCCCTAGCGTTCCAACCTCTCGTCGCTGAGCGGCAACACCATGACCCCGATCGGGCAATGGTAGGCGAAAAACGGGTTGCCCAGACGGATCAGCGCCAACCACCGCGAAAGAGCCATCACGACTCAGCGCACAACCCAGTAACTCACACCGCGCTGCTGCGGTATTACCACGACAACCACTTAGTGTATTTACGACGGTGGGTAAAGCCGCGCCCATTAGCGCCGCCTTGAGTAAACGGCGGCGTTTCTGACTAATCGCCATCGGTTGCATTAAACCCCACAACAATGCCTAAATCTTGTGCGACTTGGCCACCCAACATGAGTTTTAGATATTCCAGATTGTTATAGACGGTGAGCATGTCACGATAACCCGGTACGCTGTTGAGCCTATCAAACAGCGGCTCACCGTCTTTGGGCACACTGTCATAGGCGAGTTGCCAATGCTCGCTAACACGATCGGCTACCTGATGGTTGCCTCGCTCGCGTAGCGCTTGCTCGATACCACCTTCAGCGTGATATTGAACTTGCATCGCTTTAATGCTCTCGCTTAATAGTGTTAGAGAGTGCCGCGATCGCCAGGCTTCTCCGTGATAAGGGTTAGGAAAGCCAGGTTTTCCCAAAGGGCCGGCAAGCTTTTTAAGCACATAATCGAGCTGATGTGTCAGTGCGCCAAGTTTTTCTGCCGTGGCCATCGAAGGTGGCATCCCTAACCACGGGTTTTTCTGCCACGCTTGGGTTAATGCCGTGGCACTTTGCTGCAAACGCCCACTGACGGCCATGGCCACTTCGCAGTGTTTTGGCAAAGTTAAATCCGCTTGGCGATCATACAACAACCATTCCATCGCGCCGACACCTTGCACGGCCACACTTTGATCCGCTAATGCATTCGCGGTCCAGCTAGTATCACTGGCCAGCAAGGCATTCATTTTCCGTCCCGTGGTATTCTTTTTGTCAGGATAAAACTGAATCCGCCAACTTTGTGCCAAGGCTTGCTCTGTGCCCTTTTCTACGCCTTGTAAAGGCATCCAAGCGGTCATAACCTTCTTCCATGCTTGACGCGCCTTATCCACATCCGTGCCCTGCGAGCAAACCGATTGCGTGGTCTGCGCGAGTGCCTTGGTTGCAGAGAGAAACTGTTCGCTTCTTTGTTGTTGTAGTTGCCAAAGGCCATGATTAGGCTCTGTCTCAGCTTGAGATAAACATCCGCCGAGCAACACGGTGGCGCTGAGCGTAAGCGCCACAATAGGATTAAATCGAAAACGCATACCACAAGACTCCAGTATGGTGTTTTTATAATGAGCGTAAAAATGCAATCAGCGCATCACGGTCCGCTTTTGGCATCGCCAGTACACGCTGTTTGGCGCCATCGGCTTCGCCACCATGCCATAAAACGGCTTCCATCAACGTTCGGGCGCGGCCGTCATGTAAGTAGGTACCATCAGCATTAACCTCTTTGGTGTAACCAATCCCCCAAAGTGGTGCCGTTCGCCATTCTCGGCCGTTCGCAATAAACTCACCACGGTGATCCGCTAGTCCTTCTCCCATATCGTGTAACAGTAAGTCGGTATAGGGGTGAATTTCTTGTTCACTCAGTGCCGCCAGATCAGGACGTTTTGCTGTTGTGAACGACTCAACATGACAAGCGTTACATCCGGCACTAATAAACATCTCTTGCCCTCGTTGGACTTGCGAGTCTTGGATGTTGCGACGCGCGGGAACCGCGAGATGGCGAGCATAAAATTCAACAAAGCCGAGAATATTATCACTCACTTCGGGATCGCCGCCATTGGGCATATCGTCGCACACCGACTGCGACGGCATACAGTTATGATGAGGGAACATCGACGTTGTTAGCCCGACATCGCCATTAAAAGCGGCTGCATTTTGTTGATTCACGTTAGGTAATCCGGCTTTCCACCCAAACCTTCCCAGTGCGGTACGCTGTGTGTCAATATCCCACACTTGGTTGGGGCGCCCGGAAATGCCGTCGCTATTGGCATCCTCAGGATCGGCGTACGCATAGATCGCCTCAGCGGGGATCGACTCGAGTAGCCCCAGACCTATCATCGGTGGTGCAATCCGCGCTGACAGCTGCACATTCTCTGCCATCGGACCATAATTAAGGTCTGTAATGGCTAAGTTTGGCTGGCGTAATGTCACTGTCTCACCGTCTTCAAAGGTCACCGGTACTTCGCGATAGCTGACAGCTATTTTGCCCTCTGGCTTGACGCCTGGTACGGCAAAATCTTGAAGTTGGCCGCCATAATTGGGCTCTGGAATATTGCCATATTGGATCAGCTTTTGTTTTTCCGCTTCACTCATCGCTGGCACACTCAGCCGAACCAACATGGAAACGGCATTGATATCACCTGGCGATGGAGGATGGCCTCGCCCATCTTTGATATGGCAATTTTGGCAGCCATTAGTATTAAATAACGGGCCAAGGCCGTCACGGGCATCCGTTGATGCCGGTGAACTGACCCAAGGATTGCGAAAAAAGCTATTACCGACACTGAAATCAATGCGCTCACTCATCGGCAAGTTAGCGGCAGGTTGGGAAAAGGCGTTCGGTCCTTCCTTGATAACGGTTGTTCCCCCACCGGATGTGCGCTCAAATGCAAGTGCAGAGGTGGTCACCAAAAAAGTAAGGCATGTCAAGTTAAGGTAAGCAATGACATTGGGCTTCATAGTATATCCTGACAAGGCAAAAGCCCCGTACCACGGGGCTAACTAGAGTAATATGTCGTTTAGAATTGGTGATCAGCGGTGTCTGGATTCAGGTTATCAATACCAATCACTTTCGCCGCTTGTTCAATATGCTTGGTCTGATCCACCAGCGCTGCGATAGATGCGTTGACTAGTTGATTCCCTTCGCTATTACCAGCAGCTATCAGCTGATCAAAATGCACGTTGTTGTCCTCCGCAGAAACAACCAAGGTTTTAACTTGCTGCTGGGCTTGATCAAAGCTGGCTTTAATTGCCTCTGCGGCATCGACATTTTTATCTTTAACCAAATCAAGGACTGACGGTCCCGATAAGGTATTACCATTCACGCGCCGATACGTCCCCGTCATGACATTGTAAATGCCCTGCTCGTTATAAAAATGCGAATTGTGCGTATTGTCAGAAAAACAGTCATGCTCATCTTCGGTTGAATTGGCTTCTAGCGCGACTTTCATTCGCTCGCCCGCCAGTTCACCTAACGACAGTGATCCCATACCAAATAGCATTTTGCGTAGGCCATTCTCACTTGAATCGGCAAGCAGACTCGCACGGTAATTATCTTTGTTACCCGCGTCCCATTGATCACGCATCCACGCCAGATCATCAACCAATAGATCGGCAGCCGCTTTCAAGTAATCACGACGACGATCACAATGGTCATGGGTACAGGCTTCACCATAGGCGAAATCGGTATAAGGGCGCTCACCGGCTCCTGCGTTGGTGCCGTTTAAATCTTGCCCCCACAATAGGAACTCGATGGCATGGTAGCCCGATGCCACATTGGCTTCTGAGCCGCCCACTTCATTTAAACTTGCGAGCAGTGTCGGCGTGATATCAGTAACATCAAGATCGGTGGCACCAATCTGAATGCGCTGATTCGCAATAATGTTAGCTGTCGCTCCGGCATTACCGAGTTCTGCCTGATAGCCATCCGCGACATAATCAATTAACCCCTCGTCTAAGGGCCAAGCATTGAGCTGTCCTTCCCAGTCATCGACAATGGCATTGCCAAAGCGAAAAACTTCTGACTGTTGGTAAGGCACACGAGCATCTAGCCACGCCTTTTTGGCTGCCTGAAGGGTTGTTTCAGAAGGTTCGGCAACAAAAGCGTTCAGTGCACTGTCGAGTTCAACCGCGGTTGTGTGAGCATCAGCAAAAACGGCGTGAGCAATATCTGCATAATGTGCCACGACCTCTTGTTGGGTCGCCGCATTAGCGCCAAATGGGGCCACAAATAGTGAGAGCGCAATCAGGTTGCGCTTAAACGGTGTCAATTCCATAGTCGTGTTGYCCTTCGCTTTATATGAACGGTTATGATAACCATTATCGTTTGTAAGAAAGAATTCTAAGCATAATGTTACGAAATGCAACAAAGAATTTTTCTCATTACGCGAGGAGCGATGGCTATGCTATGTGTGTTGATGGCAATACGTTGCAATGCACATCCGACCTGTTATTTAGGTAAACCGATGACTAAAGGCCATTTTTTTCCTTTACTCACTGAAACAGTCAAAAATAACAATAAATTAGATTTAATTTGAACTCTAATGGTTATAATAGACNATAATAGACTGAAAGCACGTCGATTATTCGCTCGTTGAAACAAACATAAATCATCGATTTTTCTCTCGATCTCTTTGCACTACAACCGCGGGTATTGTAAGTTTCGGGGGCAATTTTTTCCGGTGGAGGTGAGGTAATGGAAAAACACGAAGAAGTACTGGTCGCGTTGCGGCAAATTATACGCGCAATCGATTTGTATTCACGAAAGCTTAACAAAGTATCGGGGATCACTGGCCCCCAATTGGTACTGATGCGTGCGATTAAAGAGCTTGGTCAAGTAACGATTCGTAAGTTATCTGTCCATACCAACATGAGCCAGGCCACAGCAACCACCATTTTGGACCGCTTAGAAAAGCGTGGGCTGATTTTGCGTGTCCGGAGCGAGCTTGATAAGCGTAAAGTGCACGCACACCTGACCGAACAAGGAGAAGCGGCATTGGAGCAAGCCCCTAAGCCACTGCAGGAGAACTTTATCTCACGCTTTCAAAACCTAGAAGAATGGGAACAATCTCTGCTGCTGTCTTCTGTCCAGCGTATCTCATCAATGATGAATGCAGACGATATTGATGCCGCACCGATGCTAGAGGTATCTGCGCTTACATCGCATCACTCCATGTCTCAGGCTAAAAAATAACAGCTACCGGCGGGTAAACAGGACGTCTCCACCGGTCAACCTGCCAGCAAGGCGCCAGAAAAGCCATGGATTGAACGCTTTTTGTCGCCATTGCTCATCGGAAAATAAAAAGACGGCAGCACGTACCGTCTGTTGATTTTTCCCTTGATCAACGTCTTCGCACGAATGACCAACACCTTCGCTCTAAGGCACGTTATGCCCTTTCGACGCGACCCATATGCGATACCACTGCTCACGCGTTAATTTAAGATCATAAGCCTGTTTAGCGGCTTTCACTCGCTCAATGTTCCCCGAGCCTATAATGGGTAATGGTTTCGATGGATGGCGCATCACCCAAGCATAAATCACTTGATCGATACTCGCGCCGCCTAACTCCTCACCAATAGCGCTAAGCGTTTCGCGCACACGGACAGCTTGTTGTGACTCTCCCGTTAATAATTCGCCGCCGGCAAGGCACGACCACGCCATCGGTTTTACCTGAAGACGCTGAAGCTGATCAAGCGTGCCATCGTGGATCACATCAAAACGTAGCGGGTTGATTTCAACCTGGTTAGTGACGAGCGATTCGTCCCAGCGAGATTGCAATAAATCAAATTGTGACGGCGTAAAGTTTGATACCCCGAAGTGCGCGACTTTTCCATGATAGCGAAGCGTTGTAAATGCCTCTGCCACTTCATCCGCGTCCATCAATGCATCAGGGCGATGCAACAATAACACGTCGAGCTTTTCCACCCCTAAACGCTTCAGTGAATGATCCACCGACTCCAGGATGTGATGATAGCTGGTGTCATAATGATTAATTTTACGATTAGGGGCCGCCTCGCTGACCAACTTAATGTCGCACTTGGAGACAACTTGGATCGATTTTCTCACACTCGGATCCAATTTTACCGMTTGTCCAAACAAGGTTTCACAGCGATAGTCTCCATAGATATCAGCATGATCAACCGTTGTAATTCCCAAATCAATATGGGATTTGAGAAAACTAAGCCGCTGCTGCGGGGTCATCTGCCAATCATCTAATCGCCAGTATCCCTGCACCATAGGCGAGAAAAACGGGCCGACCGGAGAAATGGATGTCGCTTTAAACTCTGACAAAACGCGTCCTTATATGCCGAGAAGTGAAGATCTCATGCTAGTCCGATCTATTTCACGTCACAATCCCTTTTTTATTAATATAACGAGATAGTTTGTTTTCTCTCAATTTTTGATTTTTTGCGTACCACGCGTTTGAACGAAAGCTGAGCAATTTGTCATCAATACTTGGCGAATGGGACGAACTTCGGTATCTTATGCGGTGCAAAAAAGCAAAAAGGAAGCGAAAATGCTTATTCGACGCATGGAGTTGCGTGATTGTGACGCGATCAATACCATTTATAACTATTACATCACCCACACTGCGATCACGTTCGATTTAGCCCCTTGGCAAAAGCAAGAGCGTGAACATTGGTTTGCGCAATTTGATCCGTCCTCCCGCTATCAAGCTTGGGTGGCAGAGCAAGATCAACAAATCGTTGGGTTTGCTTACAACACGCCGTTCAACGCTAAACAGGCTTTTCATATCGCCTCAGAGATCACGATTTACGCCGCGCCTGATGCCGGCGGTCGCGGTATCGGTTCACAGTTGATGCGCACTTTGCTCGAGGGTATGCGAGAGCAAGATCTTCGCCGTGCTTACTCGCTGATCACACTCCCCAACCCCTCTTCACTGGCGCTTCATCGTCGTTTTGGCTTTCAGCAAGTTGGCCAACTTAACGATGTCGGTGAAAAGTTCGGCCAATACCATAGTGTCGCCATGCTCGAGTGTGATCTGACCGTTTGAGCATGCTGTTGGCCTGTTGAATAAGCCCCACCCTCTTCACCATGTACCGTTACAGTGCCCTCATTTGATACCGTCGTCACGACGTTCAGGAGTTTAGTAGTATGAAAGTTCGCACAAAGGTATCTGCGGCAATCATCTCCGCCTGTGTTATCTGTATTCTCGCCACCGCAGCAGTGCTCGCCAATCGCACCACTGCATTGTTTGGTGACCAGATGCAAGATCAAGCCATTAGCCAGCTCAAAGCAGTCCGTGAAGCTAAACAATCAGAGCTCAGCAGTTATTTTTCATTTATCGGTCAACAGTTGACATCAATGGCCGATTCAACCATGACTGAAAATGCCGTTGACGCATTTAGCCAGGCCTATTTGCGCTACAGCCGTGAAGTACGGACCGACCGCGCGTCACGCCGCGCCCTGCAGGATTACTATACCGACACCTTTGGTGATGCCTACCAGGCGCTTAACGATACGAATGCCAACGCTCGTTCCAACCTCGCCGCGCTCGCCCCCGCCACGCGTACACTGCAACAATTTTACATCAGTGGTAGCCCGCATCCTTTGGGCGAGAAAGACAAGTTAGTTACCACTAATGACGGGTCAACCTACGATAAGGTTCACACCCAGTACCATCCCAACTATCACCGTTTTGCCGAAACCTTTGGCTACCAGGATATTTTATTAGCGGATGCGAACGGTCGTATCGTTTATTCGGTGGCGAAAGAAATCGATTTTGGCACCAGTTTGTTTGCCGGTCCCTACGCCACCAGCGGGATGGGAGATGCGTATTTAGAAGCTATCGACGCGCAAGCAGGCGACATTAGTTTTGTTGATTATCGCCCCTATTTTCCCAGCTATGACGAGCCAGCTTCATTTATCGCTACCCCTATTGTTGAAAACGGCGAAACCCAAGGGGTGCTGATCTTTAAATTGCCTATCGCACGATTAAGCGGTGTCATAAGTGGCCAAGGGCATTGGCAATCTGCCGGATTTGGTGAGACGGGCGAAATGTTTATGGTGGGGCCAGACAAGGTTCTCCGTACCGAGGCACGCGCGTTACAAGAAGATAAATCGGCCTATTTGAATTTGTTGCGCACCAATGGCGTAAAACCCGGTTTGATTAACCGCATCGACTTCACTGACACCGCGGCTGGACAAATGCCAATCGATTCTCCAAGTGTGGCCCAGGCGCTCGCGGGCCAAACAGGCACGGGGGAAGAAAAAAGCTACCGCAACCAAACCGTTTATACCGCTTATGCGCCGATTGATGTATTTGGAAAGCGCTGGGCGTTAGTGAATCAAATTAGTCAACAAGAAGCGCTTGCCCAAGTGACGACCATGAAAGACACTATTTTAAACGCCACCGTGCTCACATCGCTGGTTCTGGTGGGTGTCGCGATACTGATTGGTTATGTACTGGGTGGCAATATTGCTAAACCCATGATTGCGGTGACCACACGGATTAAGACGATCGCCGAAGACAAGGATTTAACCCAACGGCTGCCAGATAAAGGTAAAGATGAAATGGCGCTGCTCGGCCGTTCGCTCAATCAGATGTTTGCCAGCTTCCAAACCGTGATCCAAGAAGCGCATCAAGCATCTGGATTACTTGGGCAAGCCGCTAACGATATTAACCAAGACGTAGTCACCATGCACGATCGCGTTACCGACCAGGTCAAGCATACCCATCAAGTGGCCTCAGCGGCGACGGAAATGGCTACATCGGTCACGGATGTCGCGCAATACGCCGATCAAGCCTCAGCCGCATCAGACGATATCACCCAAGCGGTGAATAAAGGCTCGCAAATTGGTAACGATCTGGTGGAACAGATCCGCACGTTGTCATCGAGTATGGACGCCGCCACGGCGACCATGAGCCGCTTATCGCAGCAAAGTGAGGAAATTGGCACCGTGCTCGATGTGATCCAAGCGATTGCCGAGCAAACAAACTTGTTGGCATTGAATGCTGCTATCGAGGCCGCCCGTGCCGGCGAACAAGGCCGTGGATTCAGCGTGGTCGCTGAAGAAGTACGTACCCTTGCCTCTCGCACCCAGGACTCCACCGAAAGTATTCGCGATAAAATTGCCGCACTGCGCCAAGAGACGCAGTCAGCGGTGGCGGATATGGATACCACCAGCCAAACCGTGGAAGTTTGTGTGAACCACTGTCAGCAAAACAACGCCGCCTTGGTGGATATTGCCAACATGGTCACCGAAATTAATCAAATGACCTCACACATCGCCAATGCCACACAGCAGCAAACCCAAGTCACAACGGAGATTAGCGAAAGCATCACAGACATTGCACAATCAGCAGAGACTGTCTCGCAACGTACGCATGACACGGCAGAAACCGTCACCGGCTTAAGCCAACGTTCTGCGCGATTGGCGGATACCATCGGTCACTTTAAAACCGAATAATATATCCCACCATGATGTGTAGAGGGAGGCATATTGCCTCCCTGACTATCAAACTCGTAGGCCGAAAAAGCGCCGGGGGCACATTAGCAATCTTGCACATCGAGGCCGAAGCGCGCCTCCGACATCGGTGTCAAATGTTGGCATCGAATGTTACAAGCRACACGGAAAACGGAATACAGAATACAGAGTACAGAAAGAGCAAGCGCCTCAATACGCGCACAGTCCTGCTCTTTCCGTACTCCGTAAGCGAAGCGCTCTGTATTCAAGTTCTCGAATCAGGCGTAGGTCGGACAAGCGCCAGTGCGGTGTTAGTCGTGTATACCCAGCCGAAGCGCGCCTCCGACATCCGGGGCAAATTTGACCCCGATCGTGACAGGCGCCCAGGCGGCATAGTGCACTATTATTGACATGGTTCTGGGGCTTGTGTCACCTACGCCAATGGCACCATCGATGTATAAATTTTGTCATTGTATGCATTCCCACGCAGGAGCGTGGGAACGAGTAATCGTAGCCAATGGCACCACCGATATATAAACCAGGCGTAGGTCGGCATAAGCGCCTTCTCGATCGCGCAAGCTTGGTGTGATTTGCGCTGCGCGCCATCCGACATTAAGGTCAAAGTTGGCGCCGATCGTGACAGGCGCAGTGCAACTGGCGCCCGTTGACAATGTGCACTTATCCAACATCTTACCGGGGCTTGTGTCACCAACGCCAATGGCACCATCGAGGTTAAATATTAACGCCTTGAGTCATCGTCGCCAATGGCACCACCGATGTATAAATCAGGCGTAGGTCGGCATAAGCGCCAACTCGATCGTACAAGCTTGGTGTGATTTGCGCCGCGCGCCCGTTGCACGGCGCCATCGGAGATTAAGGTCAAAGTTGGCGCCGGTGTTAAAATTAGCGCCGATCGTGACAGGCGCCCGTTGGCAATGTGCACCTATCCATCATCGTGCTGGGGCTTGTGTCACCTACGCCAATGGCACCATCGATGTATAAATTTTGTCATTGTATGCATTCCCACGCAGGAGCGTGGGAACGAGCAATTCTACTGAATAGACCAGGTTTTTGGATAGGTTTGTTGTCATCGTTAGGTTAGCATTGGCTAAACTGTGAAGTGCGTGCAAGAAATAGTTATCGCTATCCTGAGTATTGAGAAAACGACTCTTAGGGGTTGATCATGTCATTTATCGGTTTAAATCCGATACCACACTGGACTTATATCACCAAAATCAATAGCGCCAATTGAGGCTTCGAACAGACTTCAATATGCTCTATCACTGATAAGGCCAGCGTTTGATGCTGGCCTTCCTATTCCGGATCAGAGAGACGAGTTCTCGGTGCTACTCAAGAACGGGCTCTTGCGCAAGCGCTTGACGCTTCTCCTCACCAAAACCACGTAAACCAACCACATGCACATGCTCACGATCGTTAAAGATCTTACGCACTAATTTATAGGTGGTGCCTTGCTCTGGGCTGATGTTTTCCGGTGCGGCAATCAACAGCTGCATATCCAAACGATGACACAACTCAAACAAGGTCGAGATCGATTTAGCATCCAAACGCGCGGCTTCATCAAGGAACAGCAAACGACATGGGATCACGTCTTTACCGCGTAACCGCCGTGATTCCTCTTCCCAGCTTTGAATTACCATCAGCAAAATGGCCTGGCCGGTACCAATGGCCTCCCCTGTCGACAACGCACCRGATTCCGCTTTAAGCCAGCCGTCGGTACCACGATTCACCTCAATGCCTAATTCGAGGAAATTGCGATAATCTAACAACTCTTCGCCTAAGGTCTGTGGTGAACGCTGCCCCATGTCGATATGCGGATTCAGGCGTTGGAAYAACTTCGCCATCGCTTCTGAGAAGGTYAGGTTTGGATTGCCGAACAAGTCTTGGTGTTGATCGGCATGCTCGGCCAAGCCCATCAGTAGCTGCGCATGRGTGTCACGAATCGAGACATTGAGACGCACGCCTTTMACCTGACCAAACCCGACACTTTGCAACCCTTGGTTGAGCATGCGGATCCGGTTTTGTTCACGCTGAATCGTTTTACGAATGATATTGGCGACCGACTCGGAGCTGATCGCTAAGCGCTGCTCACGCTGCGTGAGCTCTTCGGTCAGGCGCGCAAGCTCCACTTCCATCTCTTCAATCGCTTCAACYGGATCGTCGGTGCGAATAATGTCGTGGCGGATCCGCTCGCGCAGATGTTGATAAACCGCAACGTAAAACAACACTTTACGCTCAGGYCGACCGATATCTTCTGACGCGCGTAAAGCATCACGCAAAATTTCATTATCGGCCACGGCAAGGCGCAAGGCACCCAACGACTTATCCGACAGTGAGCGCAATTCCTCGGCAGACATATACGCCATTTCTCGGCGGTTCAGTTGCTTTTCAACGCCGTTATCACGCGCAATCCGTAATACACTGCACCAGCCTGCTTTGGCATTGACCACAAACTGACGCAGTTCTTTATACTGCTTGAGCGATTTACGCAGCTCTTTGGTCAGCGACTTGGTTTCCATYTCTAACGAGGTGATCCCACGTGACAGCTCACTATGTCGCTGTCGTGCTTGGTGCATGTGCTCATACAAGGTATCGCGACGATGCTGCGCGCGCATCAAAGCTTCTTCGTCCGCTTGTACACCCAACTCGGCAAATTCACGTTTAAACTCGTTCAACGTCTCTTGCTTGGATTGATGGGCACTTTTAAGCGACGCGAGCAGCTGCTGATACTGGCTATTTTGCCCCTGTACCTGCTTTAGCGCATCACGCTCACGTTGGCGAACTTGCTCTGCGTCTTTTAGTTTGGCCTTCAGTTGCTCGTTTAACTCACTGCTTTGCGTCAGCATCTCTGCCGCATCTTGATAGGCAAAATGAGGACGGCGCTCCGCTAAGTCGGCGACGGCAAATAGCTGTTGCTTAATCGCTTGTAAGGCTTCATCCGCTTCTTGATAGGCTTGCTCCAACTTATCAAACTGCTCAGGATCACTCTCCAATGTGGCCAAGTATCCTTCTAGGGACGCCAACGTCTGTCCATGCTGCTGGATAAACGTTTTGGCCTTTTCCGCCACGTGCAGGTTGTCATTCGCGGTTTGCAAGCGAACATCAAGTTCGGATTCTGCCAGGGCGTCGGCACAGTAACGCAGCTTATCAAGGCATTGCAGGGCTTGCTGACAACGTGAAACCTCAGCCTCATGCTGCGTCAGCGTCTGTTTACTCTCAGTTATCGCGCGCTGGGTTTGCACGCGTTTTTCACGGCAGCGCGCTATCGCTTGCTCAGGGTCGGGAGTAAAGGCAACGGTTAGGTGCTCCGCAATAAATTGGCTAAACGCTTGCGATAAACGCTGCCACTTTTGCACATCAAACGAGGCCTTCGCGTAATCTTCTACCAGTGCATCACGTTGTGCTCTGAGCTGCTCAAGCCGATGCTCACGAGCCGCACGGCCAAATAGCGGGGTCTCTGGGAAGCGTGAATAGCGCATTTGCCGATCATTCAGGTGCACACATACCGCACCGCCCAGCTCTTGAGCATCAAACACGCGATCATCAAATGCGTCCGCATCGCCTTCAATGATGTAAAGATCATCTGGGCACGCGTCAAGCGAAGCCAGCTTCTCCTTTACGCCTTTCAGATCCGGCACCACAATCGCATGACGCGCTGGACCATACAGAGCGCTAAAATACGGGGCATCTTCTAAGGTAATATCGTCGTAAATCTCAGAGAGCAGGGTTCCGCCAAGCGTCTCTGCCAGTCCTTGTAATTGCGAATCTTCACTGCCACCAGGTTGCGCCAGCTGTTCAATCGCCCGCTCTATCTCGGCTTTTTGGCGGGCAAGCTGCTCTTGATGATGGGTCTGCTGACGCACCGACTCATGTGTGGCATGCATGGCGTCCATCACCGCTTGGCTATCCGCCAAGGTTTGCTCGGTCTGGGTTTCGAGTTTGGTCAACGCCTCATTGGCGGCAAACCAACGGGGCGCTTTGCCTTCAAGCTCGCGAATGTCCGCATCAATCGCTGCCTCGGTACGTGACAACTCGCGCAGCCGCTCGGCTTGAGCCTCTTTTTCTTGCTGTAAGGTCTCTCGTTTTTCTTGTTGCAAGGCAACAGCTTGCTCCACGGCATCACTATCAGCCAGGCGCTCCCCGGTTAACGCCTGATAGTCTAACACCAGGTGGCTAGCCTTTTGCTGCTGCTCAACACGTTGGGTTAATTCGCGATGTTCATATTGGCGTTGTGAGAGGCTGTCGGCGAGATAGCGACGGGTGCGCCCCTGCTCTACCCAATACTTGGCTTTTTCTCCTGCCTCGGACCGGGCCACTGACGGGTCAATGCGTTGTAATAAGCTTAATCCTTGCGCAAACTGATTGGCCGTTGCCGATGCCAGATCCCGCTTGTGTTTAAGCGACAAGACGCGATCCGTTTGCTCTGATTCTTCGGTTTTGAGCCTTTGCAAGCAGGCCCCTACCTCATCGACGGTTAAGGCGTCATCGTCGGTGAGACGTCTGGCTGTTTCAAGCGCCGTTACAGCTTGCTGATATTGCAAAGATCGCGTTTGCTGAGTATTTAGCGCTTGCTGATAGTCCGCCAGTTGCGTTTTCAGGCTATCGACTTCTTCTTCGCTTTGTGCCGCCCGTAACTCGGCCTCGGTGAGCTGTTCCGTGGCTTCTTCCACCACCATGATTTGCTCTTCCAGTCGCTCAGACAATTCAAGCAAGTCTTCTTCATAACGCTGGATTTTTTCTTGCTGACGCATCGCCGATTGCACCAGTTGCAAGTGGTCCGCCGCGGCTTGATGATCTTGCTCAAGATGATCTTGTCCGGCTTCCAACTCACTTAATTCGGCACGCATGGCCTCAGCGTGCTGCTGTTTTTGCTGTAAGGTTTGCTGCGCGGCGTTTAATTCAGCCCGCAAAGACAAAGCCTGTTCGAGCTTGGTACGACGTTCGTTGGCATGGCGCATGTAATCTGAAGCCACATAATGGGTCGCCTCGGTGATCAGGTGCTTAAACAAATCCCGATCGCGCTGGGTAACTTTAATCGCCTCCAGCGTCATACGGTTTTCTTTTAGCGCCACTTCCATGTCTTGGAAGGCTTTTTTAACCCCACCATTTTGTGGCAATAAGTACTCACGAAGTGACTTAGTAATGGCACTGGAAATACCGCCATACAAAGACGCTTCGATCAGACGGTAGAATTTGCCACGATCTTGTTGCGTACGCAGCTTTTTAGGTAACACTCCAAATTCAAACATTTGCGCATGATAGTCAGTGACCGAACTAAACGCTTTAAAATGCGCGGTTTCATACGCACCGGCCGCRTCTTTCACTTCGTTTAACTGACGCACTCGCGCTTGGCCGTTATTTAAGGTTTCCACCAAGACATCAGTAGGTGAGACTGAGGACGGTAACCCTTGCAAGATAAATGGCTTGATATCGACTTTCTTATCTCGACCGGCGACTTGCTGTAGGCGTACGCCAAATAACACGCGCTGTTGACGCGAGTTCACCACGTCTAATGCCGCATAACAGGCGCCTGGTTGCAATTTACCGTGCAAACCTTTGTCCCGAGATGCGCTCGAGCTGCCTGCTTCCGTGGTATTGCGAAAGTGCAGTAAGGTTTGATCGGGGATCAATGAGGTAATAAAAGCCGCCATAGTGGTGGATTTACCGGCGCCATTGCCACCTGATAACGTGGTGACCAGTGAATCGATATCAAAGGTCCGCGCAAAAAAGCCGTTCCAGTTCACCATGGTGAGTGATTGATACTTACCGCGCTGGCTCATGCTGTCGGCTCCTCCGTGTGTTGTGTTGCGGACGTCTCAGCTTCCTGATCAAACGCATCATCAAGCAAGCTAGATTGAATATGTTCTTGGCTATGGACCACAGCTTCGCCATCTCGGATTAAGCGTAACTGCGCTTCTTGCGGATCATCGCCCGTGCGCACATCGGCGCCAAAGCGGAAGGTGGCTTCACTAACGCGAAACTTATTGCCCTCACCAATCGGCAAGATCATTCCCAAACGACGCAGGCGACGCAGCGAGGTTTTCACCTTATCAAACAGCTTCTCGCGGTCGAGATCTGAGCCTGTGGCACGGTGGGTGACCAGCTTCATCAGTTTTTTCTCGTCGGCCAATGCCATCAGCTCGTCGAACAATTCTTGCGTGGTGAAGATCCCTTCTTGGGCTAAGCGCTCTGGGCTCAAATACAAAAAGCACAGCACTTTACCGACCAGCATATCAAGCTCCGACAAGACACTGCGGCGGATAAGGCTGGTGGAACGCGGACGCAGATAGAAAAAGCCTTCTGGCGCACGTACTAACTCCGCGTTATAGCGCTGATAAAAAATATTTAACGCTTGCTCAAATTCAATCAGCAAGGCGTGGTTATCTAAATCGTCACTGGCAACATGGCGGCCAGCGCGTAATGCACTATCCAACGCCGGAAATAAAGGGTTAGCAATGGCTTTGGCCAGTTCCTCTGGCATTGGCTGTTCAGTATTTATCGATGACATTCGCTTGTACCTTCGCTCCGAAGTCGTTAATCGCCTGCCAATCAGGCTGGATCGCGTTAAGATCAGATTGGGAATAGCCCATCCGAACCGCTTGATTAATCACTAAGCGCGCGAGATCAAAATGGCGAGCTTGGGGGTGCTCGGCTAAGTAGTCTTTGAGAACACGACCGAGATCGATCGCTTGTCCGGTTTCTCGGTGACGGTTGAGCATCTGTGAAACTTTCTGTGACAAGGTGTCATCAACCACAGCCAATTGCTCAAACGTCACTTCTTCTGGCATATCGCCGGTGACTTCATCATCACGTAACACTAAGGCTTCATCACGGGTGTCGCGCAAACGCTCGGCATCCGCATAGGTCAAAAACCACGGCGCATCCAAATAGTCCGAGACCGATTGACGCAGACGCTGACTAAACGCACGGTTTTTATCCATATCAATCGCGGTTCGAATAAATTTATGCACATGGCGATCGTAACCTATCCATAAATCAATCGCTTGCTGACCCCAGTTCACGATCCGATCCAGTTTCATCTGCAGTCGATAAACCATGGCATCGACAAACTCGAGCTCGTCGCGTTGCCGCACCACTTCCTGGATCTCTAACAGTTGGCTTTGTAACTCATCTCCCGCCGCTTGCAATGTTTCTTGCAGCTCTTGCAACGTATTGGACGTTTCATTTAACAAGTGCTCACAGTTAGCGATAGCGGCTTGCCAGTCTTGGGTAAGTAAGGCGGCAATATCGTCTTTAACTTGCTGTTGCTGCTCATCCATCACCCGCTGGTTAAGATCGATACGGTCAAAGATATCGGCCACCGAGTATTTTAATACCCCATACACATTATGACGCCAAAAGGCGGCATCGCCATCTTCCTCTGCCGCACCGCGTGCCTTAGCGATTTCATCCGCAACCATTGAAAGCTGTACAGACAACTTTAACGTCGAGTATTCACGGTGGCGCGCATAATAATCCGCAATGCCCAGGGCGAGCGGCGTCAGACGATAAATGCTATCGCCCTCGGTCATTTCACTGGTAAAACGGCTTAATAAGCGCGCTTGCACCATTTCATTGATGGCATTGTTGGCACGAAAAGCGATGTTGCCGACGCTGCCACCTTCGTCATTCATGAACTGTTCACTCACTAGCCGAAAAACATCGACTAATTCATGTTCGCTCAGTTCATCGTCTAAGCGCTCTTGGCTCATCACCGCCATTGCCAGCAAAAATGCCAAGCGCTCGGGCGGCAGCTGAAGTGCAAAGTTATTGTGTTTAACCCAACTGACCAATTCCGGTACGGTCTGAGCGTCGCCTTCCCTATGCTGAGAAGACTGAGCCTGATCACTCATCGGTTGTCCTTGTTTTCATCTTGATRGCTGGAGGCATTATGTTGCCCCCATACATGAATATATCGCCCTATAGACACAAACGGCTCTTGGCGGCAAAGTTGCTGCTCCAACGCCAGCACCTGCTCAAAGGTAAAATCACCAATATTGGTATCGCGCATGTAGTCATGAAACGTGCGCACCCCGGTTTTACCTTTGAGGCTAATGCCACTGTCTTGCATCCATTGATAGACACTGTCTGGCTGCAACCCTTTGGGCGGCTGCAGTTTAAACCGTTTACGGTGCGGCATTCCCTGTTCAACATGGGTYAAGTTGCCACAKACGAGGTTTTTAAACAGCAATCCGGTTTGGTTATAAAACATCACGGATGCRACGCCACCCGGCCGTAAATGGCTGAGCAAATCTTTTAGCACTTGCTCAGGAGCGGCGACCCACTCCAATACCGCGTGAAATAAAATCACATCCGGGGGTGACGCCAAATGCTCACCAATRGACTGCACCGAGGAGTGGACCAGCTGATACTGCGCAAGTAAGCCCTGTTGTTCAATCTCCTGACGCGCCAACTCGAGCATTTGTGAAGAAAGATCACACAAAGTGACCCTGTGACCTCGAGCGGCCAGCGGTTGTGAAATCGGTGCAACGCCGCCACCCGCATCCAAAATATGGAGTGGTTGATCCGGCGGAAAGCACTGCAACATCTGCTCGATGTCGTGCCAAATTACCGCTTGACGGATTTCGCCTTTGCCCGATCCATAAATGTTTTTAACAAATTTGTGGGCGATGTCGTCGAAATTTTTATCCTCAGTCACAATGGCATTCGTTATCATTGAGTGGTATGAAGGCTTATTCTGTCACAAGCCTTACGTTAATAAAGGTTTATGGCATTATTTGTGCCTCGTTTGACTATATTTCGGGCGACATTGCATGTTTGAATTAAAAAAACTTATCTCAACCTTGATAATGCCCTTGCCCGCGCTGTTGCTCTTGGGTCTTTTCGGGCTATGCCTGCTTTGGTTCTCTCAGCGTAAAAGGCTGGCATCTTTTGTTATTTTCATCGCGTTTGCTGGGATTTTTCTCACTGCGTTTCAACCGGTCGCCTCTGGGTTACTTCGCCCTCTTGAGCGTCAATACACCGCTTTTCTCCCGACAGAGAAACCGGTGGACTTTGTAATGGTACTTGGAAACAGTCATGTGGTAGATGACGCATTACCACCAACGTCTGAACTCTCGCGTACAGCGCTCATGCGTCTGACCGAAGGGATTCGAATTCACCGGATGTATCCGACATCCAAACTAATATTATCGGGCTATGACCACGGCTATGAGGTGAGCCACGCCCGCATGTTGGCACGTGTCGCGATGGCGCTGGGTGTCAACAAAAACAGTATCTTGTTACTGGAAACAGCAAAAGATACCTGGGAGGAGGCGTATCAAGCAGCGTCTGTGGTGGGGAGTCGTAATCTGGTGTTAGTTACATCAGCCGCACATATGGAGCGCGCGGTGTATGAGTTTCAAAGCGCAGGCCTTAATCCCATCCCTGCACCGACCAACTTCATGGCGCAAAAAGAGATCAAACAGCCATGGATTAAATACAGCCCTCGCGCCCAATACTTGGAGCAATTTGAGCGCTATTGGCACGAGCGGCTCGGTCAAGCCTGGCAACGCCTTCGTGATTTGATCGCACAGCCGGCATCCAAGTAACAGCGAAGAGACAACGGATAACAAGAAAGGTAACGGGTAAAAAAGGAAAAAGCCGCGATAACATTCGCGGCTTTTTTATCGTTTATTGCCATGACAAGCGAGGAGATTACGACCTGATGGCTGTTAACGTCACTCGCTTGCACCATTGGCGGCGATATGCGCACGTACCGCCTCGAGATCAGCCTGGGTATCGACCCCATGCGGTGGCGTTTCGGCGGCAACCGCAACATGAATTTTTTCACCATGCCAAAGCACTCTGAGCTGCTCAAGCGACTCAATCTTTTCCAACGGACTTGGCGTCCAATGAATGTAGCGACTAATAAACCCCGCACGGTAGCCATAAATGCCAACATGACGGAGTAAAGCGTCTGGMATATCGGGAGATTCAGCCTCGAAATGAGTACGATCCCAGGGAATCGTGGCGCGACTGAAATACAACGCAAACCCTTGCTGATCCGTGACAACTTTGACCACGTTGGGGTTGAATACTTGCTCACTGTCATCAATCGCAACGGCTAAGGTCGCCATCGGGGCTTGCGGGTACTGATTCAAATTCGCCGCCACTTGCCCAATCACTGCAGACGGAATTAAAGGCTCATCGCCTTGCACGTTGACAATGATGTCATCATCAGCAAAACCGTATTGTGCCACCACTTCCGCCAAGCGTTCAGTCCCTGACTCATGGTCAGCACGTGTTAGGCATACGTCGCCGCCAAAGTCACGTACCGCAGTCTCAATGCGTTTGTCGTCTGTTGCAACAATGACCTTACTGGCCCCTGCGGCTTGCGCGCGCTCATACACATGTTGGATCATCGGTTTGCCAGCGATCTCAGCCAATGGCTTTCCTGGCAGACGGCTTGAACCAAACCGTGCTGGGATCACCACATAAAACGGACTCATCCTTGCACCTCTTCCAAGGATAAATCGCGCGCTTCCGACGCGAGCAGTACCGGAATTCCATCGACAATAGGATAAGCAACCCGATCGAATTTACAAATCAGCTCGTTATTATCTCGGTTATAAAACAATTTGCCCTGGCATGATGGGCAGGCCACGATTTCAAGCAGGCGGTGATCCATAGCGTTCCTTTTTATTTGTTCGCGTTTTTGGTCAAACGTTCGATCTTGGCGAGTAAAGCCTGGGCSGCAGCCTCCGGCAAACTCGCTTCTACCGGCAAATACCACCAGTTATCTTGTGCGATGCCTTGGTATTTTACCGCGTCTTTTTCGGTCATGAGTAAATGTTGCCCTTTCTTTGCCAGCCTGTCCAGTTCCTCAGCGCTGAGGGTTTGGTGATCATTGATCCCTTGGCTGTACAGTGGCGTCACGCCCATTTGTTGCAACGTGGCAAAAAAGCGCGGCGGATGACCAATCCCTGCCACGGCAACCACATCCGGTAACATAGATGCAGGGCAAGCCTGACCGGTTCGAAGGTTCGTGGCTTGCCCGGCCACCAAATGCATAGACCACTCTTGCCCCTGGGTGGTGCCGCCGTTATTAATCAGCATGTCGACACTGTCGAGGCGATCGATCGATTCACGTAAGGGTCCAAGGGGTAAGTAATGACCRTTACCAAAGCGGCGCTGACCATCAATGATCACGATTTCAAGATCACGGTCTAAACGGTAATGCTGCATGCCATCGTCCGTCACCACGATATCGACGCCYTCTTGCAATAAGCGCTTCACTGCTTCACTGCGGTCAGGGTCAACGCACACTGGYACYTGRGTGCGGCGAGCGATTAAYACYGGCTCATCACCGGCGGCTCTCGGCGATGTCGTTTGCGTCAACAGTAACGGGTATTGRTCTGATTTACCGCCATATCCACGGGAGACCACGCCTGGACGATAGCCTTGCGCTTTCAGTTGCTCCACTAGCCAGATCACGAAGGGCGTTTTACCGTTTCCCCCCACCATGATATTACCGACAACCACCACAGGAACGGGCGCACGATAACAGGGCGATTTCCCGCGCAAATATTGACGGCGCCGATGRCGAGCAAYCAAACCAAATAAAGCACTAAACGGCCGTAATAGCGCCGTCCAAAGGGATCCTTGATGGCCAAACCAAAGTTGATCCAGCATACTTAGTCACCAAACTGAATACGATGGAGTTGAGCGTAGGCACCGTTGTGCGCGAGCAATGCTTGATGGCTACCTCGCTCAACAATCTCACCTTCATCTACCACCAAAATTTGATCGGCATCTTCAATGGTRGATAGACGGTGAGCAATCACCAGTACGGTGCGATCTTTTTGCAGCTCATCCAAGGCGGCTTGAATCGCGCGCTCTGACTCTGTATCCAGGGCTGAGGTGGCCTCATCCAGGATTAAAACAGGCGCATTACGTAACAGCGCGCGGGCAATGGCGATACGCTGACGCTGTCCACCCGACAAACTCACGCCATTTTCACCAATCATGGTGTCGTAGCCCTCATCCATACCGCGAATAAAGTCGTCTGCGTAGGCCAACTTAGCGGCATGCTTAATTTGCTCAAGGCTATATTGATCGGCCGCGGCGTAGGCTATATTGTTAGCCACCGTATCGTTGAACAGGTGGACATTTTGCGACACCACYGCAACCTGTTGGCGCAAATTACTCAACGTATATTGCTCAATCGGCATCCCATCTAAGGTAATTGAACCGCTGTCTATCTCGTAAAAACGGGTTAAAAGGTTGGCAATGGTACTTTTTCCYGAACCTGACCGCCCCACCAGTGCTAGYGTTTTCCCTGCGGGCACCTCAAAACTCACATGATTCAGTGCCGGCGCTTCTCGTGATGGATAGGTAAAGACCACGTCTTCAACTTTAATGTCGCCGTTAATCTGCTCGGCCTCATGGGTGCCGGTWTCTTTCTCGGTCTCAAGTTCCATTAAGTTAAATAAGCTATGACACGCTGCCATCCCGCGCTGAAATTGCGACGTCACGTTGGTTAACGATTTCAGTGGCCGCATCAAACCAAACATGGCACCGAATACCACCGCAAAGGTCCCTGCCGTTAGCTCTGACCGAATGGCTTCGGTGTTGGCGAGAATCAGCACCACCACCAGCGCCATTGACGCGATAAGCTGAATCACAGGGTTGGCAATCGCCTGGGCTGAAACCAGCTTCATGGTTTGCTGACGCATACGGTTACTGACTTTTTCAAACCGTTTTTTCTCGACGTCTTGGCCACCATAGCTTAAGACCACTTTATGGCCTTTGAGCATTTGCTCCGCGGAGCTRGTGACCGAGCCCATTGCATCTTGCATATTCGACGAAATACGGCGGAARCGTTTAGAGACCACTTGAATGGAAATCGCGACAACCGGCGCAATAACCAAAAGAATGGCGGATAACTGCCAACTTGACCAAAACATTAAGATCATCAAGCCAAGAATCGATGCGCCCTCTCTCACCAAGCTCACTAATGCGCCACTGGTTGCAGACGCCACTTGTTCGGAGTCATAGGTAATACGCGACAACAGCGCCCCTGACGACTCTTGGTCGAAAAAGCTCACGGGCATTTTCATAAAGTGATTAAACATGCGACGACGCATGGTCATTACCACATTACCCGACACCCAAGATAAGCAATAAGCAGAGACAAAGCTTGATAAGCCACGCACCAACATTAATATCACGAGGTAAAGTGGCATCCATTTAAGGAAATCGCCCTCAACGTCATCGTAAGAAAAGCCTTGATCAAGCAGTGGGCCGAGCATGGAAAGCATCAGGGTGTCACTGGCGGCGTTCATTACCAAGGCGACAATGGCAACGATTAACCCTAGTTTGTAATTAGCAATATAGGGCCAGAGTTGCTTAAACGTCTGCCAGGTCGTTTTATCTTGATATTCGCTCATTAAAATCGTTTTGATGGGTAAAACAGACCGGCATTCTACTCTTTTACCGGTCTGCGTCCAAATTTACTGGCCGACGTTTAAACATCTGACGATACCAAGCCGCACGACGATCTTGGCGCCAACGCGTTAACTGCCAACCCGTGTCGACACGCTGCCAACGAACCTGACCATTGGCTGCGGTATCTAACCACGTCACATCGGCGTGCTCATAGGCGGCCCGTACCTGTTGCGCGGGCAACCGCCAAGGATTGAGTAACCCCGTCGATGCCACCGCCCAAGAAGGATTCACCGCACCAATAAAAGAAGGCGAAGAAGAAGAACGACTGCCATGGTGCGGCACCAGCATAATATCGCTGTCCAGCTGCGTTTGATCGCCCAAGGATGCAAGCAAATTTGCTTCTCCCTTTCTCTCAATGTCTCCGGTCAGTAACACGCTGTATTCCCCGTCAGAGATGCGTATGACGCAAGAGTCATTATTGTCTGCAGGTGCCGTTGCTTCTGGCGGCCATAAGGCGGCGAAGTCTAATCCTTGCCACTGCCAGCGCTGCCCTGCCACACACGTTTGATAGCCAGAGCGTACCTCACTGGCACGGCGCCAACGCGGTGAATATTGAGCGACGATAAAATCGGCACCGCCATCGTGATCACTGTCGCCATGGCTGAGAATAAGACCGTCCAGGCGCGCAATGTGTCGACTTTCTAAAATAGGCGCGATGACCGCCTGTGCAATGCCGCCCACTTGCCAACGATTGCCAGTATCATAAAGGATGGCCTTTCCATTTTTACTCACCAACACCGCAAGACCATGGCCAACATCCAACACATCCACTTGCCAGTTCACCGCTTTCGGCGCGCGCCAGGTGATTAACGCGACGATAAACACAATGACCAAGCCGCTGCATCGATGGCACCGCCAACCATATAATCCTATCGCTAACGCTATCACAGTAAACGCCCATCCGATTGATGCCACCGGTACAGTCAACCAACTCGCTGAGGCATTTTCAGCCAGTGCCATCACCGGGATCAGACTGATATTGGCCCACTGCCAACATAACACGCCCCCTAATCCAGTCGTTGACAAAAAAAGGGCCATAAAAACTAACGGTACCGTTATCATTCCCACCCACGGGACCGCAACCAGATTAATAGGCGTTGCCGCCGCACTCACTCCAGAAAAAAAACTGAGTTGCAGCGGTAACATACCAATCAGCAGTACAAGTTGGACGACCAACAGCTGCTTCAACGGCCGCAGCCAGTGCCAGCGCCGGGGCGCTTGTCCCCAACCGGATGAGCGCGAAAAGCCATAATGCGCAAGACATAAGGCACCGACCGCCGAAAATGATAACCAAAAGCTGACCGAGAAGCCGGCTAACGGATCACGCGCAAGTACCAATAACACGGTGAGTTGCAAAAGATTAAGCGGTGAGACGCTGGCACCAAGACGCTTTGCCACCGACACCAATAACAGCGCAATCAATGCCCGTTGGGTTGGCAGTGCAAATCCCGCTAGTGCGGCATAGACTATCGCGACACCGAGTGCCACATAGAGCGGCAACCATGTAAATAAACGCTGCTCTGGCAGCCAAACACGCGCCCAACGGCCAAGTTGCCACCCCATGCCATAAGCCAAGCCAATGTGTAACCCTGAAATCGCCATCAAGTGGGCCAAACCACTTTGTATCAATGTGTCCCAATGGGCGGCAGTCAGCCACGATCGCTCGCCCAAACTCAATGCTAAAAGGTGAGGGCCAAACCGAAGTGGTGATAAAGTCGGTGTTAACGTATCAAGCAGCTGCTGACGCCAAGTAATGGTATCAGTTAATTGTGTAGCCTGTTTTAAACTGGCTTTGGCGTGTATTCGCCGAGCCACATAATATTTTTCCGCATCAAAGCCGGTTTCATTGAGTCGGCCATACGGTGGCTTAAGCCTTACAGTCAGCTGCCAACGCTCGCCCTGCTTAGGAAAAGGTGCCGATTGCCAGTACACACGTACACGCGCTGAACGAAAAGGCGCCAATCTCGATTGATTAATTTTATCGACATCAAAAATAATCGCTTGCGCGCCGGCTTTATCGCTAAAAAGGGTGCCCACAGTGCCGGTGATTGTAGTATCCTTTTGGTTTGAAATGATGTGGATCACGTTGGCTTGATACAGGTTTGCGGATAATACAGCCCAAGTGAGCCCCAGCGCGCTCCCTGCAAGCCACCACCAACGTGTTTTCACCCCGAAAAAAAAGACAATACAGGTAATGGAGCAGACCCAAAACGGCGGTAATACCGGCCACCATGGTAGTGATAGCAAAGTCAGTGCCGCGGTTATCGTAAAGGTTAGCTTCATCGCGTAATTTCCAGGTAATGTAAACAGGTATGCCCAAGAAGTTTTTTCAACGCTATATGCCAAAGCGGGAGGCGTTGCGCGACAATAAGGCGCTACGCGTATTTGGTAGCCTGTTGCAGAATCCCAATCTGTGGTGCCTTAACCGGCGCTCGGCATCAGGGGCCTTTGCGGTGGGGCTGTTTATGGCATTTGTCCCGCTTCCTAGCCAAATGATCATGGCCGCTGGCCTGGCCATTATGTTCGGCGTGAATCTGCCACTGGCCGTGGCTTTGGTGTGGGTAAGCAATCCAATCACCATGCCGGTGATATTTTATCTCGCTTACAAACTCGGGACCTGGATGCTTAATACGGCACCTATCCCCTTTCACTTTGAGCTTTCATGGCATTACCTTGCCGAGCAAATGAGCCATATTGGCCCACCTTTTTTATTAGGGTGTATCACTAGCGGGCTCGTCTTCGCGGTGATTGGTTATTTCAGTGTGCGCGGTATTTGGCGCTACTCGGTGGTGAGAAGCTGGCAAAAGCGCAAACTTCGCTTGCCTAAGAAAATCAAACAAGTACTCCCAAAGCCGACCAAACCGTCATCTTAGTGCGCATGTAGCGTAGCGCTCGGTGCATCTTGCGCAAGAGTGAGCCCGAGAAGGTGCGAGTGAGATGGAATAGCTGTTGGTCGTTATACAATCGTTAACACCCTTGAGCGAGACAGATCAAAAAGAGCCCGTCGAAACGGGCTCTTTTTGTCGCTGTCTTTTATGCAGGCTATTTTGTATCAAGGCTACTTTTTATTAAAGCTATCTGGTATTCACGCTATTTGGCACTGAGCACTGCAGCGGGTTGAAGCTGGCAAGCACGACGTGCTGGGTACCAAGCCGCCAGTAAGCTCAGAAGTATCGCCGTGATACTGACAAGTACCACGTCAGTGGCATGTAACTCACTGGGGAGAAAGTTGACAAAATACACATCACCTGACAAAAAACGATGCCCGACCCAAGCCTCAATCTGAGACAAGATCGCGGTGAGATGACTGGCAATCGCCACGCCCAACACACTGCCAATTGCGCTGCCTAACGCCCCAGAGAACAATCCGTACCAGATAAATATGCGTCGAATCAGACGATCATTCGCGCCCATTGTGCGTAAAATCGCAATGTCCGCGGCTCTATCTTTTACCGACATCATCAAGGTTGACACCACATTAAAACACGCCACACCAATCACCAGCACCATCACCAAATACATAATGGCTCTGACCAACTGGATATCACGATATAAATATCCGAAATCGCCCGTCCAATCTTTTAAGTACACATAAGTAGATAAGGTTTGCCCTACTTCTTGTACGATTTTTCGCGCGTCGAGTACCGACGAAACCTTAAGCGAGACGCCGGWCACCGCCTCATCCATTCCCATCAGAGCTTGAGCATCTTGGAGACGCATTAATGCCAGCGAATGGTCGATTTGTCCGCCTAACTGCAACAGGCCAGCAACCTGCATTCGCACCCGCTTCGGTGCCCGTAGGTTAAGGCTACTGTCTGTCGCCGGCACCATGACCGTGATCCAGTCACCCTTGCTAACACCGAGCTGAGAAGCAATGCCTTGCCCTAAGACAAGGCGAGACTGCCCCGCTGGCAAACTTTCCCATCCACCATCGATATAATCACCAATCCGGCTAACCGTACGCTCTGAGGTGGGATCCACCGCGCGAATTTGCGCAGGCTGTAAGCGAGTGCCATGTTCCATCAATGCCGTAAGCTCGACATAAGGCGCCGCCGCTTCCACCTGAGGGTGCCGTTCACTTTGCGCTTGCACCTGTTGCCAGTTTTCAATCGGACCATTGACACCAAACACCTGCCCATGAGGCACCACTGACAGCACGCGTTGATTCAACTCTCGCTCAAACCCGTTCATGGCCGATAAACCCACAATGATCACCATGACGCCCACCGCGATACCAATGACCGAGGAAAGAGAAATAAAGGAGACCAAGCGATTTCGCTGCCGAGCACGACTAAAGCGCCGGCCTATCGCCAACGATAACGGTTTCATGATGCCTCCTGCACAACCAAGTGGCCATCTTGCATCATCACTTGGCGATCCAGTTTTGCTGCCAGCTCACTATCATGAGTGACCACTAAAAACGCCGTGCCATGTTTCGCATTCAGTTGTCGCATCAAATCGTAGATCTCTAACGCCGTGGCGTGATCCAAATTGCCTGTCGGTTCGTCGGCCAATACCAACTTCGGCTCATTGACTAAGGCACGTGCAATCGCCACACGTTGGCGCTCACCCCCCGATAACTCCGAGGGCCGATGCTTGAGTCGATGCCCAACCCCAACCGCGTTCAAGATCGCAGTGGCTTGTTTTGCTGCCGCTTTGTGACTAACTTTGTTGATCAGCAAAGGCATCATCACGTTTTCGAGCGCGGTGAAGTCGGCCAACAAATGATGAAACTGATAAACAAATCCTAAGGTTTGATTGCGCAGTGTCGCCTGTTGTGACGCCGACATCGCACTCACCAATGCATCCTCAATCCAAACATCGCCCTCGCTCGGCGCATCAAGCGTACCAAGCGTGTGCAATAGCGTACTTTTCCCCGAGCCGGATGACCCCACAATCGCCACCAGCTCGCCCGGGGCTATTGTCATTGACACCTGGTTTAACACACAGGTTGATTGCCCACCTTCTTGATAGGTTTTACTGACACGGTGGCAGGACAACAAAGATTTACTCATAACGCAGTGCCTCAGCAGGGTGAACAGATGCCGCTTTAAATGCAGGGAATAAGGTTGCCAACACGCTTAGCACAACGGCTAAGCCGAGTATCATGGCAACTTGAAACGGATTAACAACCACAGGCAACGCTAAACCGTTACCCAATAGACTCACGCCGAATATCGCCATGATTTCGTTGATGTATGATGCAATCAATACACCAAGCACGCCCCCAATGGCAGCACCAACCAGACCACTTAAACTGCCTTGAGCGATAAAGACAGCCACAATGTCTCTATCTTTCATGCCCAGTGTTTTTAAAATCGCGACCTCGGATTGTTTTTCCATCACCACCATGATCAGCGCGGAAATGATGTTAAATGCCGCCACCACAATGATCAGACTCAGCATCAAACTCATCATGTTTTTTTCCATTTTCACCGCTTGAAAGAGCTCACCACGCCAACGTCGCCAATCGGTCCAGGTGGCAGGATCGGCCTTGGGTTTAAGCTGGGTAATCGCAAATGGATCATCTAAAAATAACCGTAAGTCGTTCGCTTGGTTTGGAGAAATACCACTCAGTTTTGCGACATCTTCAATGTTGGCCAGCATCAACTGGTTATCGACATCCGTGCCAGTATGAAAAATCCCACCTACGGTAAATAAACGTTGCGCAGGGATCCGACCGATGGGCGTAAAACGACTAGCACTGGTGACCATGACTCGGACCGAATCTCCGACCCGTAATTGCAACTCAGATGCCATCGCGCGCCCTATCATCACTTGATAGCGTCCCGGACGCAGTGCCGACATCTCACCTTGCAAAAGGTGGGACGCCAGCGGCTCTGTCGCCTTCGGATCAATCCCTTCAAGTAAACCGGCACTGAGGCCATTACGGCTTTGAATCACCGCATCGGTGGTTTTTATCGGCGCGGTATCGACCACATGCGGCCACTGCTCTATGGTCGATGGTGTCGATCCTAACTGGCCATTGGCGATAATCGCATGGGGCAACACCCCTAAAATACGGCCTTTGAGTTGGGCTTCAAATCCATTCATCACCGATGACACCGTAATCAACGCCAATACACCGATCGCGATCCCCGCGGTAGACATCGACGAGACAAAACGCCCAAAGCGGTCGGCTGAACGGCCACGCAAATAGCGCAGGCCAATAAACACCGACAAAGGTTGATACATAGCACACCTAGCTTATTGTTTTGATTCGCTGCAAGCATACCTGTCCAAGTCAGGCTCGCCAAGTTATCCGCCGCATTTAACCCCCTCTGGATGATACAAATCCATGCCTTTAGGGCGAGAAAGTATCGCTAACCTTTACCTCTCGGTAAGGGTGCGTGATAATCATGAATACAACAGCAATGTAAAGGCACAGTGATGAGCCAAGACGAATACTTCTCTGTGCGAGCGGCCATGCGGATAAATGTGGAGCCTCTCGCCGACAATCAACCGCAACCGGACGCGGATGGCTTCATCGCGGAGATCCCCGCGCCATTTCGCTTGGCGAGCCAATGCGGCCAGCTTGATGCTGACGTGGAAAAGGATTTACAGTCGATTGACCCTAATGACGCGTCAGCATTGTTCCGCATTTTGCAGACTCAAAACGAAAAGCTCACACTGATGATGGGCTACATGCTTAGCCATGAAGATCAGCCTTCTCACCGCTTTATCACCCATACCGTTGGGGCGAGTCGTTTTTCGTACCTGAGTCCATCGCCGTTAGCACTTGGGGTACATGCACGCGTCAAGCTGTTCCTTGATCATCCACCCACAGCCATTTATTGCTACGGCGTGGTGACCGATTGCGAGCATCACCAAGAAGACGATGGCAATCAGCCTCACTATTTGATCCAAATCCAGTACACACGGTTATTGGAAGAAGACCAAGACACTCTCATTCGTGCCGCGTTGTATCATCAGCAAAAACTCTTAAAAAAACGCGCACGCGACCGAAAACAATCAAGCAGTTAAACTCATGACCCAACAACCGCTCTACGCTTTCACTCTGCCCACGGGCCCCGGCGACGTTAAACACCTTGGTAACCTAGCAGGGGCCGCGCTTCCGCTAGCGATTGCAACCTTAACCCAACAGCATGCGGGCCCGGTTTTTCTATTGGTCCCGGATAACCAAACCGCGGTGCGATTACAGCCGGCCATTCGCCAGTTCACCCAAGGTGAGTGCGATCTTTTTCCAGATTGGGAAACGCTGCCGTACGACAGTTTTTCGCCCCACCAAGACATTATTTCGGCACGCCTATCGTGCTTGTATCAACTGCCGCACCAGAAAGCTGGAGTATTAATCGCACCGGCCAGTACGGCACTGCAACGCGTCACACCAAGACAGTTTTTGCACCAACATGCGTTGATGGTGAAAAAAGGCGATATTCTTTCGCTTGAAAAGCTGCGTGACCAACTCACCGATGCCGGCTACCGCCATGTTGATCAGGTGATGGAACATGGTGAATTCGCCAGCCGCGGCTCCATTCTTGATTTATTTCCGATGGGCAGCGACGAACCCTATCGCATTGACTTTTTTGATGATGAAGTCGATACCATTCGTCAATTTGATCCGGAAAACCAGCGCTCAACCGGCGAACTGACCCAGATCCAATTACTGCCGGCTCATGAGTTTCCTACCGATGATGCCGCCGTCGAATACTTTCGCGGCCGTTTTCGTGAACACTTTGAAGCGCGCCGAGAGCCTGAGTCGATTTATCAGCAAGTCAGCAAAAAAACCTGGCCAGCGGGGATCGAGTATTGGCTGCCGCTATTTTTCGAGCAAACCGAAACCTTGTTCGATTATTTGCCTGACAACACACTTATCTTATCGGTCGGCGATATCGATGCGGCGATCAGCCACTTTGAAGCAGATGTCGCCAACCGCTATGATCAACGCCGTGTTGATCCGCTGCGTCCACTGCTTCCTCCCGATGCACTATGGCTGAGCAAAGGCACCCTGTTTGCGACGCTCAAACAGTACCCTCGGCTTAAGCTTGAAAGTGACAGCGTCACAGAAAAAGCCGGACGCGAGAATCTGGATATCTCGCCACTGCCGTCACTGACCGTTAACCACCAAGCGAAAGAGCCGTTGGCCGCATTGCGTCAATTCAGCGAAGCGTATAGCGGTAAGGTGATTTTCTCGGTCGAATCGGAAGGTCGACGCGAAGCATTGTTGGATTTACTTGGCCAAGCGAAAATCCGCCCTATGGTCGCAGATGGCTTATCCGAAGCCCTATCACAACCCGGTCGTTTTGGTTTAATCATCGGTCCGGTAGACCAAGGCTTTATTGATAACCCGCGCCAATTTGCCCTAATCTGCGAAAGTGACATGTTCGGCGAGCGCGCCGTGCAACAACGCCGACGCGAAAAACGCAAACAAACCGTCAGTAATGATGCCGTGATCCGCAGCTTGGCAGAGCTCAAACCGGGACAAGCAGTGGTTCACCTTGAGCACGGTATTGGCCGCTATCAAGGTTTGCAAACCTTAGAGGCCGGCGGCTTAAAAACCGAATACATGACGCTCGAATACCAGCAAGGAGCCAAACTGTATGTGCCTGTCGGCGCATTGCATTTAATTAGCCGTTACTCTGGCGGAGCGGAAGACACCGCACCTATCCATAAATTAGGCGGCGAAGCGTGGGAAAAAGCCCGTCGCCGTGCGGCCGAAAAAGTCCGTGATGTCGCCGCAGAGCTTTTGGATGTCTATGCCAAACGCGAAACCAAGCCAGGCTTTACCTTTACTCACGACAAAGAGGCCTATCAAACATTTCGGGCCACCTTCCCGTTTGAAGAAACCGCAGATCAGTCCCAAGCGATTAATGCGGTGTTATCCGACATGTGCCGCCCGATCGCCATGGATCGCCTGGTCTGCGGCGATGTTGGCTTCGGCAAAACGGAAGTGGCAATGCGTGCGACGTTCCTCGCCGTAAACAACAGTAAGCAAGTTGCTGTATTAGTGCCAACCACCTTGCTCGCGCAACAGCACTTTGAAAACTTCCGCGATCGATTCGCTAACCTGCCAGTGCGGGTTGAAGTGCTCTCACGTTTTAAATCCGCCAAAGAGCAAAAAGCAATCATGGCCGATTGCGAAGCCGGCAAAGTCGACATACTGATCGGCACCCATAAGTTACTGCAATCCGATGTCAAAGTACGGGATTTAGGCTTACTGATTGTCGACGAAGAACACCGCTTTGGGGTACGTCAAAAAGAGAAAATCAAAGCCATGCGTGCCAATGTTGATATTCTCACGCTCACCGCCACACCGATTCCCCGGACACTCAATATGGCCATGAGTGGCATGCGTGATCTGTCGATTATTGCGACCCCGCCCTCACGACGCTTAGCGGTGAAGACTTTTGTCCGCGAGCGCGAAGACAACTTGATCAAAGAATCGCTCTTGCGCGAAATCATGCGCGGGGGGCAAGTGTACTTTTTGCACAACGATATCGAGACAATAGAAAAAACCGCGAATGAAATCAGTGACATGATCCCTGAAGCTCGCGTGACCGTGGCGCATGGGCAAATGCGCGAGCGTGAGCTAGAAAAAATCATGAGTGATTTCTATCACCAAAAGTACAATGTATTAGTGTGTACCACCATCATCGAAACCGGCATCGATATTCCCTCAGCCAACACCATTATTATTGATCGCGCCGATCACTTTGGCTTGGCGCAGCTTCATCAGTTACGTGGCCGGGTTGGACGCTCACACCACCAAGCCTATGCGTATCTGCTCACGCCACATCCAAAACGCATGACCAAAGATGCGGTCAAACGACTCGACGCCATTGCCGCGCTGGAAGATTTAGGGGCCGGTTTTACTCTCGCGACGCAAGATTTGGAAATTCGTGGGGCGGGCGAGTTATTGGGCGATGAGCAGAGCGGCCAAATTCAATCGATTGGCTTTACCCTCTACATGGATATGTTAGAGCAAGCGGTTGAAGCCTTAAAAGAGGGCAAAGAGCCAAGCCTAGATGCACTGCTCAATGAACAGACCGACATTGAATTGCGGCTACCTGCCCTATTACCGGATGACTATATTCCGGACATTAATATGCGCCTATCGATGTATAAACGCATTGCCAGCGCCAAGTCCAACGACGACATGAACGAGCTGCAAGTCGAGCTGATTGACCGCTTTGGATTACTGCCTGATGCGGCGAAGAACCTCCTCCACATTCAGCAACTGAAAATACGTGCCGCGAGCCTAGGCGTGAAGAAGATCGAGGCCAGTGAACGGGGTGGCTTAGTGGAGTTTCATGAAAACGCGCAAATTGATCCCGGATTTTTAGTGGGACTGTTACAATCGCGCCCAGATAAGTTTAAGTTTGACGGGCCAACTAAGATCAAGTTTGTCGAAACGCTCACCGACCGACGCGAGCGGATGAACTTTATTGATGAGCTGTTGACTCAATTTGCGAGCCATCAGTTAGTCGCCTAGTGCGTCAACAAACCCAATGAGAGGCGGCTGACAACGTCGCCTTTCATTACCAATGGAGTAACCAGTGAGAAATCATCAACGTCCCGCGAAAGATTGGCGCTCAGCCGCAGGCCTAAAAGGAATTGTGGTGTTATTACTGTTGTCATTAAGCCAGCCCGTCTGGGCTAAACGGCTTTATGATGTCGAATTAATTGTTTTTAAGCGCAACCAAGATCCTGCAAGCGTAGAAGAAAACTGGCCATCGCAAGACAGCGAGAGCAGTGTGAGCCGCGGCGTGCCAGTCACCAATCAACGCGCGTTACAAGACGCCGGGTTAACGCCATTGTCACCTAACCAATGGCAACTTAACGATGCCTACAACAAATTAAAAAACCATGCAGGCTTTACGCCCATGGTTCATGTGGCATGGCGCCAAGATGACAGTGGTCGAGCGGCACTGCCTTTACTGCGAGTGATGGCAGGAAAAGACTATCGCGCAAGTTTTAATCCCGACGGCACGCCGATCAAAGCAACGCCTGAGCCGAAGACCGCTAACGACCCTAGCGATGGCTTAAGCCGCAAAGACTGGGACGAACAAAGCGTCTCCGAGCCCGCGACACCGCAGGGATTGTATGAACTTGACGGCACACTACGTGTCTATGTTCAGCATTACTTATATGTCGAGGCCGATATGGTGTTACGCGAGCCGACTGAACGTCGCGCTTTAGTTGAAGACATCATTGATATGCCACTGCAACGCGCCGATGCTGCCGCGAATCAAAATAACGATGTGCAAGTGGTAGGGCTACAGAAAGTAGAAAAACAATACCATGTTGAACGCTACTTGCAGCCTTATGCATTTACCCACAAACGCCGTATGCGCAGTGGTGAAACACATTATCTCGATAATCCAATGATGGGATTAATTATTCAGGTCCGCAAAGTCAATAACGGTTAATCGACAGTCTCTCATTGAAAGCCGTTCATTGAAAAAATCGCATTAAAAAGCCGGCACATCAAGCCGGCTTTTTTAGTTTCACGCTCACAGCCCCAGTCAGACTATGAGGATGACGGTTTCGCACCCGGCTTGCCCGTATGGCGACGATTTTTACTCATCGGTTTATGCCCTCGTGCTTTTTCGCCCGAACGTTGGCCATCTTGATACTGCTTTGGCTTCTTCGGTTTTTTCGGCTTCAGTGGTCGCGTATCTAACCGCGACTCCGGCAGAGGATTCGCCACTGGGAAACCCTCAAGGCTAAGGCGCGGTAACACTTGCTTGGTTAGACGTTCAATCGCAAAGAGATCTTTAGCTTCGTCGGCACAGACGAGCGAAATCGCATGACCCACAGCGCCGGCCCGTCCGGTCCGTCCAATACGGTGAACATAATCTTCAGCGACATGGGGCAAATCAAAGTTAACCACTTGTGGTAATTGCGCAATATCGATGCCACGCGCGGCAATATCGGTCGCGACAAGCACACGTACATCACCGGTTTTGAATTGCTCCAGTGCTTTGGTACGTGCGCCTTGGCTTTTATTACCGTGAATCGCGGCAGCACTGACGCCATACTCATCTAAATAACGCGACAGACGATTGGCACCGTGCTTGGTTTTACTAAAGACCAACACTTGTTGCCAGTTGTTATCGGCAATTAACGATAAGAGCATCGGCGCTTTTTGCTTTTTATCAACAGGATAAATGCACTGTTCGACACTGGTCGCCGCTTGGTTAGCAGGGCTGACCGAAATCTCTACCGGATTGTTGACCATGCCTTTGGCAAGTTGACGGATCTCATCCGAGAAGGTGGCTGAGAACAATAGATTCTGACGTTTCGCAGGCAAAGCGGCCAAAATCTTACGGATATCACGAATAAAGCCCATATCCAGCATGCGATCGGCTTCATCCAGCACCAACACTTCAAGTTGCGAAAAGTTGACGGCATTCTGGTTATACAGATCCAATAAACGACCCGGCGTTGCCACGAGGACGTCGGCCCCTTTACGCAATTTCATCATTTGCGGGTTTATCTTCACCCCACCATACACCACCAGCGAGGTCAGCGGCGTGTACTGACTGTATTGTTCAACGTTTTTATGAACTTGTGCGGCGAGTTCACGCGTTGGCGTTAAAATCAAAGTGCGAACGTGATTCGGGCGCGCACGTTTACCGGCTTGCAAACGTTCTAAAATCGGTAACGTAAACCCAGCGGTTTTACCGGTGCCGGTTTGCGCGGCAGCCATCACATCTTGGCCTTCAATCACTGCCGGAATCGCTTTAGCCTGAATCGGTGATGGAATGGTATAGCCTTGCTCTTGCACGGCTTTAAGGAGTGGTGCAGATAGTCCTAAAGAGGAGAAACTCATCAATTGATCTCAATAAATAAAAAAATGTCGCCACGTGTAGACACCCTACCCGTCGCTTAAGGGCATGAATATCAATATCGTTGTATGAGGAAAACTCGGCGTTCAGGAGGGTTGCTCTAGAAGTGATATCAATAATCTTGATTGCGGCGCCATTGTGACGACTTTCGCGCCATTGAGCAACAATTATCGCAAAAGCGCCATCTTCAAAAAGAAAACCGGAGACAGGCCCCGGTTTAGATTAGGCGTGTTATCTCACTTTAGTGCAGCTTCAAGCTTGGACGTAACACACGGTTAATGCGGCCGACTAACATCATCAAGCCGGTTTTTACATAGCCGTGCAACGCAATTTGATGCATGCGATACAAAGAAATATAAACCACACGCGCGATGCGCCCTTCGATCATCATTGAGCCTTTGGTCAGGTTCCCCATTAAGCTGCCAACCGTCGAGAAGCGGCTTAAGGAAACCAGCGAACCATGATCTTTAAACACATAAGGTTTAAGTTCACGCCCGTTCATTTTCGCAACAATATTGCTAAAGCACAGGCTCGCCATTTGATGAGCAGACTGCGCGCGCGGTGGCACTTTACTGCCATCTTCCTGCGTGCACGCCGCGCAATCACCAATCACAAAAATATCCTCGTCACGGGTGGTTTGTAAGGTGTTCTTCACCTCAAGCTGATTAATGCGGTTGGTTTCTAAACCCGCAATATCTTTCAAGAAATCAGGCGCTTTAATCCCCGCAGCCCAAACCATAATATCAGCATGGATACGTTCACCCGATTTGGTTTCTAGGCCATCTTCATCAGCTTTTACCACAAAGGTGTTGGTTTTTACTGTTACACCGAGTTTTAATAACTCTTGATGCGCGGCACTAGAAATACGTGGCGGTAACGCCGGTAGGATTCGCTCGCCCGCTTCAACCAAGGTCACATTCAACTTAGAGTTCTCGAGGTCACGGAAACCATAGTTGCGCAGCTCTTTAATCGCATTATGCAGCTCAGCAGACAATTCAACGCCTGTCGCCCCCGCACCGACAATGGCAATATCAACACTGCCGTCACCGTGTTTCGCGTGCAGGCGCAAAAACTCATTGTTCATTTCACGGCGGAAACGGTGTGCCTGTTTCGGGTTATCCAGGAAAATACARTTGTCACGCACGCCAGGGGTATTAAAGTCATTAGAGGTCGAGCCAATCGCCATCACTAGGGTGTCATATTCGAGCTCACGCTCGGGCATTAATAGCTCGTTATTCTCGTCATACATGGGGGCGAGGGTGATCACCTTGCGTTCGCGATCAATATCCCACAATGTGCCCACTTGGAAATCAAACCCATGATTTTTAGCATGCGCGCGATAGCTTAATGCATCGACGCCTTCATCCATCGATCCCGTGGCCACCTCGTGCAGCAGGGGTTTCCATAAATGACTACTGTTTTTATCGACGAGGGTGATTTCAGCACGGCGTTTGCGGCCTAACGTGCGGCCTAGCTTGGTCGCGAGCTCAAGCCCGCCTGCACCACCGCCGACAACGATAATTTTGGTCACTTCTACATCCTTACCTTAATTAAAAAACACTCGCTAGCCGCACGTATGCCACTAGCTAAAATCGATCTTAAGTACGCCACTTTCTATTTGTTAGTGACTAACAACATAATCTGGATCAGTGCGTGTGGTTTATTGCTGTGTAGTTGGTCAGCACGCCCGTCCATTTTGCCGTAAAATGGCGATCACTTCGACCCTTGTCTGTGCTTTATTTACGAATAAAATGTAGGAAAATAACACCAAGCGCGTATAACAATGGCCTAGCTATACGCTCGATACGGGAAAGTGACCATCAGGTAGACGTTTTAAAGTGCGCAATCGCTTGTAAATGCGTAGAAAGGTTTTTAAATTTATGGGTTTGCACCTCGTCCCAACGCACAGGATAGAAAGGTGAAAGCAGATGATAGCTACGTTGACTGTCTAGCACATCGTCTTCATGTGATAGGATAACCAACGCCCGCTGCTGGTTGCGCTGACGAAAATCAGTGACACATTTAGTTGCAATATCTTCGTACTCTTCAGGACGGTCGATTTTGCCCGGCATATTTTCCTCAGGGTGCAAGTTAGGGTTGATCACAACCTGCTTTATCCCGCACAAAAATCCAATTCGCTCTGACCAATACCCGCCTAGCCCAACACCACATATTAATGGGTTAGGATCCTGGCTGGCTTCGATCTGCGTTTGCACCTGTTTAAGTAAGTGCTGCATATCATGTTTGGGGTGCAGGGTGCTGTAATTAATGGTGCGAACATCGTCATCAACAAATTGAAGTTGAAGCACTTTTTCGTGGTTGCCTGGACTGGTGGCATCAAAGCCATGCAGATAGATGATCATAAGCGGTCCTTGCTGATTGCGCTAAGAATGTAATAGCCTTTATCAATAGCATAGCTGCTTACACGCAAAAATGAGCAAGATCACCCTAGCGAGGATCAGGGTATTTTTATCCAGCCATGCCTTGCAAACGCGACGCCCATTGCTCAAGTTCTTCTATCAAGTGCGTACGTTGATCATCATCCAAGCTTTTATCGAACCTGAGTAACCAGTCAAGGCGCCGAGAGCGATAGATCGCCATGTCTGTCTGCGTATCACTACCACCGCGCCAGGCGACGAGGTCATCCACCCATTGACGCAGTTGACTGTCCAAGTCATCGCGTTGGCGTGTCTCAATCAGGTTAAATAGCCGCGCTTGCAACTGCTCACGTACCGTGATGAAGGTMGGCATCGCGCGTTGCTGGTAGTCCGCCATCTCAGCATAGAATGGCGCTTGGCTGTCTGTGGTGTGTCCGACCCAACCCTCAGTGCGCGCTTCAAGCTCTTCTTGTTGTTCGGCTAGCCGTTTTTGCGGTGATTGCTGGTCACGGCGCGCTTGTGCCTCCGCAATTTCGTCTTTTAAAAATTGGGTCAATCGCTCAGCCTGACGATCATCCAGACTTTGCAATAAACGCGTCGCCGCCGGGATCAGTGCATTGAGTGTGGCTTGTATCCGAGTTTTAAACCCAGCTTGATGATCGCGCAATTGGTCCCATGTTTGCCGTTCCGTACTTTGCGCGGCGATCAAGGTGAGCCGATCCGCTAACCGAGGCAACTCCTCCAAGCGATGCCATTGCTGAACTGCATCGAGGTCCGCTTTTACTTGACGCGATTGGGTGGCGGTCAGGTCGACAATATCGTCCAGGTAATAGTGAATCCAAAACGGCAACGTATTGTACGCAAGCTCCGTGGTACATCCCGCAAGCACCAACAGACAGCCTACAAACCAGCCTGTTCGACACCGCCGTTTGCAATCCTTGACCATATTGCCTCCTTATCCTTATTCGCCTATGCGTCAGCTACGAGGGATTTATCCGAATGTAACGGGCGGTCTACTCTGAAAGCTGTTGATACAGCACGTCCGCTGCTTGATTGTACGCAGGTAATCCATACAGATTCGCCCCCACCTCATACCAACATAGTGCTAAATAATCGGTAAACGGCAACCAAGCGTTGGCGCGTGCGAGGATAACATTCACCGATTTTAGTTGCCGCAGAGCACAATAACGCGGCACCACAGTGTGTGGTAACCAGCCATTAGCACGACAAAAGAGCGCGATATCAAGATAAGGATCACCGGCGCGGGCATACTCCCAATCAAGCACACACGGGTTACCATCTGGCTCGATCACCACATTGTAAGCGCCCAAGTCCATGTGACACACCGCCGATGGCTCATACGTTGGGAGCGGACTGTGTGCGAGCACCTTATGTTTGAGCCGGTGTAAACGCGCTACCACACCATCAGGCAGTTGCTTTTCATAATGAGCGCATTGTGCCTCGACGGACGCGGTTTCCAGATCCGTCGGCAATTGGTGAATACGGGATAAAAGTGGAATAAGGATCGATGCCTGATCGGTTTTTAGATTACAAAGCGGTTCGCCATCCACCCAAGGCACCAATAATCCTTCGCCGTTGTGGACAATCGGCTGACGCGCCAGCCCATGCTCAGCGGCCAAAGATTGCGCCTGAGCTTCACGCGCACGGTCAATGGCAAAAGCATTCGCCGCTCGACCATGGGGACGCCAAATACTGCGCCCCCCCTGTGAGTCGGTGAGTCGTAAACAGCGATTTGTCAAGCCCGCTGCCAACGGCTCGACACCGGTAACCTCGGTAGGGACACCATAATAGCGCGTCAGTGCGGTAGATAAGGTCTGCGCCAGAGCAGGAGACCATTCAACGGCTGACAAAGCGTTCTACATCCTGCCAAGCGATCACTCCTGACTGTAAGTCCATTAACTGCAAACTCAGCTGATAAGGGGCCTGACCGGTGATTTTACCACTCAGTTGATACTGCGCACCCAGCATGCGGCCATATTGCATAATGGTCGCGGGATCCACCAGCACCTGATTCGCTGCCAACCCTAGCGAGGCGCGGACCGCCTGTACTCTCGCTTCAGGAACAGGCGTTATCCGACCGGATTCGATTAAGCCCGCTTGCAACTGCGTTGAATACCTTGGGATAGGAAAATAATCGCCACTGCTATTTTGGATCGGTTGGACCAAGGTCACTGGCGATACCTTTAAAGGCTCACTCGCCAATAAGGCTTCCACCGCAGCACGCATGGCGCGATCAATGCCGTTATGCACCTGCGAATCTGATGAACGTGCTGCGCGGTTGGTGTCTGGCGACGGGTTAACCGGCTGGTAGCGAGGCGCACACCCTGCGAGTAACAGCACGAGCGCGCCCACCATTAGTTGAGGCAAGCGCAACTTGCCCCATTTTTTCGTCCATCGGCGTGACCACTTAAGGTTCGCGGTTTTCATGGTTTCATTCATATTTAATGGGTTAACCCACCACCATGGGCCCAAGCGCTCGCCCACCCACTAAATGCATGTGGATATGATAGACCTCTTGGCCACCATGTTGATTACAGTTCATGATCAAACGATAGCCGTTTTCGGCAACCCCTTCGTCCGCTGCAATTTTCTTGGCCACGGTAATCATACGCCCGAGCGCGAGCTCATCATCTGGCTCCACATCATTGGTCGTTGGGATCAATTTGTTGGGTACAATAAGCACATGAACCGGCGCGCGCGGATTAATATCACGGAAGGCAGTAACAAGTTCATCCTGATAGACAACATCCGCGGGGATTTCTTTGCGAATGATTTTGCTGAAAATAGTTTCTTCCGCCATGGTCGATTCCCTTTTATGATTGTGTGTCGGCCAAGTATGCGGCAGCCCCCAATGAAGGGCAATATGCTAACGGTACGAATGTGCAACAATTCGGTCAATGCGCGGTGAAATATCCGTCAATCCCCGGTAAAAACAGGGGCTGAATCAAGTAATCGATTGCGTTACCATAGCACCGATGCATTGACATGTAAGGATCACACCATGACCACCCTGCTTTTCAAAAACGCTTCTGTCGTCAACGAAGGACACGTTGTTGAGACCGATGTACTGATCGAAAATGGCCGCATTAGCCAGATTGCTCGCGACATCAGTGCCCCTGCGGCCGCCGATTGTCGCGTGATTGATGCAACCGGCAAACACCTATTACCTGGAATGATTGATGACCAAGTTCACTTTCGTGAGCCTGGCTTCCCGAAAAAAGGCACTATTGCCACTGAATCGAAAGCCGCGGTTGCCGGCGGCATCACCACCTACATGGAAATGCCCAACGTTAACCCGCCGACCACTACGCTAGAGGCACTGGAAGAAAAGTATCAACGCGCATCACAATCCAGTCATGCCAATTACGCCTTTTATCTTGGCGCTACTAACGACAATATCGATGAGATCCGTCGTCTTGATCCCAACGCTGCGTGTGGCGTGAAGGTATTTATGGGCGCGTCAACCGGGAACATGTTGGTCAACGATCCTGAAACACTGAACGCAATTTTTGCCGACTGCCCAACGCTGATCGCAACCCATTGCGAAGACACGCCAATGATCAATGAACTGGAAGGCATATATCGGGAAAAATATGGCGACGACGTCCCCATTGATGCGCACGCCCATATTCGTTCCAAAGAAGCGTGCTTAAAATCGTCGCAACTGGCGGTTAACTTAGCCAAAAAACACGGGACACGCTTGCATGTATTGCATCTGACGACCGAAGACGAGCTGTACCAGTTTGAGCCTGCTAAAACCCTAGAAGCCTTGCAGCAAAAGCAAATCACTGCCGAAGCCTGCGTTCATCACCTGTTTTTTAATCGCGACGACTACGACAGCAAAGGGACACTGATCAAATGTAATCCTGCGATCAAAGAGGCGCACCACCAGCAAGCGCTCATTCAAGCGGTGAAAGACGGGGTTATCGATGTGATTGCCACCGATCATGCGCCGCACACCTTTGAAGAGAAGCAAAATACCTACTTTAACGCCCCAGCCGGCCTACCCTTAGTGCAACATGCCTTACAAGTGGCGTTAGAATTTTATCATCGCGGGATTTTTGATTTGCCGTTGGTGGTACAAAAAGTGGCTCATGCGCCGGCTGTTCGCTATCAGGTGAAAGAGCGCGGTTTCGTTCGTGAAGGCTACTGGGCCGACTTAGTACTGGTGGATCTGAACCAAACTCAGACAGTCAGCCAAGAAAATCTCTTTTATCAGTGCCAGTGGTCACCGTTTGACGGCCACACCTTTGGGTCAAGCATTGAGATGACTCTCGTTAATGGCGAAGTCGCGTTTGAGCACGGTCAGCACAGTGAGAAGCGCTACTCCACGCGTCTAGCGTTCGACCGCAGCTAAACGACGTAACCCGTAATCGATACGCGCGCGACACCAAAACGAATCCGTCGCGCGCTTTTCTTTTTGCCTGCGCGGTCAAACTCTCACATCACAAACCTTGCTTATAATAACGATTTGCTTTTATATCCGAATCGTTTATTGTGTTGTTGATATATGGATATTCACGCTGCTTGGTTTCAACACCGGATGATGTTGAAAAGCTGTGTTCGCAAGGAGAGGTAACCTTAAGCGTCTTTCGGTTATCGCGACACTCGTATCCTACCTCTTCCACTGGCGTAAGCCGTTCAAAGGCACCAGCTGGCTGATATCCGCATCAGGGCGTACATTGCAAAGCCATCGCAAGCAATGATGACCCCACATGAATGACTCACGTTTGCTCGGTAATCCAGCAGGCGTAACCCAAATCATCGAGCCATCGCCGCAGTCCATATCATGCACGTTATTGTCGTGCAGAAGGCACCGGCAAGCTCGGGACGTCGAATAATCAACCAGTGAGGTGATGATGTCTTCATCTGCTTCTAAGCCACTGCTCAGTGTCAAAAACTTGAGCGTGTCATTTACTACCAACGACGGTATGGTCGATGCCGTTAAAAACGTAAGCTTTGACATCATGCCCGGTGAAACCGTGGCTGTCGTTGGCGAATCAGGATCGGGTAAATCGGTCTCTAGCAGTGCCGTGATGGGCCTGCTGCCCAATAACGCTGTGGTAAAACCTGAATCGCAAGTAAGCTTTAACGATACCAATGTTCTGACCTTGTCGACCAAGCAAATTCAGAAAATGCGCGGTGATCGTGTCGCGATGATTTTCCAAGAGCCAATGACTTCACTGAACCCGTATATGCGCGTTGGCGAGCAGTTAACCGAAGCCATTCAGTGTCACCACCGCACCACGTCAGACAAGGCCAAGCAGCGGATTATCGATCTCCTTAATTTAGTCCACCTTCCTAACCCCACTAGCGCATTGCAAAAATACCCGCATGAGTTTTCAGGCGGCCAATTGCAACGCATCATGATTGCTATGGCCCTAGTGAATGAGCCTGACTTGCTGATCGCCGATGAGCCAACAACGGCCCTGGATGTAACGGTACAAGCCGAAGTATTGAACTTGATTGGCGAACTACAGCAAAAGATGGGCATGGCGATCATGTTTATCTCCCATGACTTGGCCGTGGTGAAACACTTAGCCGACCGCGTTGTGGTGATGTGTAAAGGTGAAGTGGTTGAAACCAACGACACCAAAGCCTTGTTCGATAATCCGCAAGAAGATTACACCAAAATGCTGATTGACGCGGTACCGCGTGGTCGCAAAGCGGCTGTCAACGAGGATTCAGAAAACTTGCTAACCGTGGATAATGTCACCATCAAGTATTTCCTTGGTGCTGACTTCTTTGGCGGCAACAAACGCTATTTTGAAGCGGTGAGCGACATTAGCTTATCGCTACGCCGTGGGGAGACCTTAGGTATCGTGGGCGAGTCTGGATCGGGTAAATCGACCCTGGGCCGCGCAATTATGCGCTTGTTGCCCGTTGCCGAAGGCCGAGTCTGTTTTCGAGGTCACGATATCCACGAAATAAAAAACAGTGAGAATAAAGCGCTATGCCGCGATATGCAGATGGTGTTCCAAGACCCATTTGGCTCACTGTCACCCCGCATGACGGTCGGTGAAATTGTGGCTGAGGGCTTGCGCACTCACTTTCCAGAGCTCGACAAAAAAGAGCGTCTCGATCGGGTAAAAGATGCCCTTTATGAAGTACGTCTCGATAGTTCCGCGATTAACCGTTATCCGCACGAGTTCTCTGGCGGTCAGCGTCAGCGAATTGCGATTGCACGCGCCTTGATCTTGAATCCTGCGTTTATCTTACTCGACGAACCAACCTCTGCATTGGACCGTTCAGTGCAGTTGACCGTGATTGATTTGTTGAAAGACATTCAACAGCGTCACAATATTGGCTATCTGTTTATCAGCCATGACTTGAGTGTAGTTCGTGCGCTATCAGACCGCGTCATGGTCATGCAAAACGGCAAAGTCATGGAGGCAGGCACACCAGAAGAAATCTTCCATCACCCGCAACACGAATACACGCGTAACCTGATTGCCGCGTCGTTCGATCTGGAAGAAGAGGAAGTGGCTTAGCCCACGCAGTGATGTCCAAACGGGCAACATCGTTCGGTAGACAAAAAATGCGCCAAATTGGCGCATTTTTTATGACATCTATCCGCTTAGGCTCTGCCCGACTCAACGCCTTCTCATTAACGCAAACTGGCGTTAAGCCGAACAGGTCTAATTGACGGATTAATCATCCATTTCAGCTATCTTCACCTTCCAGGTATCCGGGCCAATCTGGTGCGCGTTTTGCCCTTGCGCATCAACCGCTACGGTCACGGGCATGTCTTCCACCTCAAATTCGTAAATGGCCTCCATACCGAGATCTTCAAACGCGACTACGCGCGCTTTTTTGATCGCTTTTGATACCAAGTACGCGGCACCGCCGACCGCCATGAGGTACACCGCTTGGTGGTTTTTAATCGATTCCACCGCCGCAGGACCGCGCTCAGCCTTACCGATCATGCCGGTGAGTCCGGTTTCTGCCAGCATCATATCGGTAAATTTGTCCATGCGTGTTGAGGTGGTTGGGCCTGCTGGACCGACTACCTCATCCCCTACCGCATCGACAGGGCCAACGTAATAAATAAAGCGGCCGTTAAAGTCGACCCCCTCGGGAAGGCCTTCGCCATTGCGCAGCATTTCTTGCAAGCGTTTATGTGCGGCGTCGCGGCCGGTCAAGATCTTACCTGATAACAACACAGTTTCGCCGGTTTTCCAGCTCTGCACGTCTTCTTTGGTCACGGTATCTAAGTTAACACGGCGGACGTTATCCCCCACTTCCCAGGTGACCTGTGGCCAGTCGTCCAGTTTTGGTGGTGCCAATTCGGCTGGGCCTGAGCCATCAAGCGTAAAGTGAACATGGCGTGTGGCGGCACAGTTCGGGATCAAGCATACCGGCTTAGAAGCGGCATGGGTGGGCGCGGTTTTTACTTTCACATCCACTACCGTGGTCAGGCCGCCCAAGCCTTGAGCACCGATACCCAGCTTGTTCACCCGATCAAAAATATCTAACCGCAGTGCTTCATCCGCATTGCTTGGACCACGGTCGATAAGTGCTTGAATATCAATGTGCTCCATGAGCGATTCTTTAGCCAATACGGCGGCTTTCTCGGCCGTGCCACCAATTCCAATACCTAACATACCCGGTGGGCACCAACCCGCGCCCATGGTCGGCAATGTTTTCTCAACCCACTCAGCCACATCGTCAGATGGATTCAACATCACCATCTTAGTTTTGTTTTCCGAACCACCGCCTTTGGCTGCAATTTGAATATCCACCGCATCGCCCGGCACCATATCAATGTGCACCACCGCAGGGCTATTATCGCGGGTGTTTTGGCGTTTACCGGCCGGATCGGCAACCACGGAGGCACGTAGCGGATTGTCAGGGTTGGTGTAGGCACGTCGTACCCCTTCATCGACCATTTCTTGCACCGTCATATCATGACGATCCCACTGCACCGCCATGCCCACTTTGACAAAGCAGGTGACAATACCTGTATCTTGGCAAATAGGACGCTTACCTTCCGCCGACATGCGGGAGTTAATCAGAATTTGCGCAATGGCGTCTTTTGCCGCCTGGCTTTGTTCCTTGTTGTACGCTTTTTCAAGGGCTTGTACAAAATCAAGGGGATGGTAGTAAGAGATATATTGCAGGGCATCTGCAACACTTTCGATCACGTCTTGCTGTTTAATTGTGGTCATCATTGCCTCTGGTGTCATTTGCAGGACCCAAAGCGGGTATCCAGTGTGGGGGAGCTCTCCCCTCGTTATTATCGGTTGGCGATCAATTTTCGAATAGCGCTCGATTGCCAGTTGACGCTAGATGTAAATCGCATATAGCCAAGTTGCCTCATCGAATTATAGAAGTTGATAATGGCAACAGCGTTGCTTGGTTATTTTTGTTGGCCCATGCCGGAAAAGGCCTAGCTATGATACGCTTAGCGCTATTCGCGCGCCACACAGCGCTTCAACCGTGATCACAAAAAGAACAATGCAGCGACAAAATGCCATGACACTGACAACGACGCCCATCGATTATACGCCGGATCTTGCGGTGACCCTCTTTGATCGGATTGCCCACCAGCCCTGGGCGATGCTGCTCCACTCGGCCACGCGAACCCACCCAGACAGTCGTTTCGATATCTTGGTCGCCGATCCGGTTGCCACCATTACTGCGCGTTATAACCAGGTGACAACCTGTTACGCAGATGGCACAACCACCACCCACACGCAAGACCCTTTTCACTGGGTGGCCGATCTTCAGGCCAAGCTTTTACCCACCGCGGATCCGATAGCGCCTTGGCCATTTATTGGTGGCGCCTTGGGGTACTTTGGCTATGATCTCGGTCGATGGGTGGAAGTGCTACCGGCATTGGCGAAAGACGAGCTCGAGGTGCCGGATATGGCGGTCGGGCTCTATGACTGGGCGGTGGTGATCGATCATCATCAGCGCCAAGCGGTGGTGATTGCACCCAATAGCCAACAACGATGGCAGTGGCTAACCGAGCAACACGCGCCAGCTTCGTCGATTCCCTTCGCACTCACTGGGCCTTGGCAGGCCAACATGACCGCGCAACAATACGGCGAAAAGTTCGACACCGTCCAAGCGTATTTACACGCGGGCGATTGCTATCAAATCAATCTCGCTCAACGCTTTTCCGCGCCCTATCAGGGCGACGAGTGGCACGCGTATCGCAAATTGGCCGCGCACAACGGCGCGCCGTTTTCGGGCTTTATTCGCCTGCAAGACAGCGCCCTGTTGTCGGTCTCGCCTGAGCGCTTTTTATCGGTGCACGACAAACAGATAGAAACCAAACCCATTAAAGGCACACGCCCGCGCGATCCCGATCCACAAAAAGACGCACAACGCGCCCAAGCATTGAAGTCGGCTGAAAAAGATCGCGCCGAAAATTTGATGATTGTAGACTTATTACGCAATGATATTGGTCGCATTGCCTCGCCAGGTTCCGTATCTGTGCCTAAACTCTTTGATATAGAAAGTTTTCCTGCTGTCCACCACATGGTCAGTACAGTGACTGGACGCTTACCCGACGACAAGACAGCACTCGATTTGCTGCGCGCCGCGTTTCCTGGCGGGTCAATTACCGGGGCACCAAAGGTGCGGGCAATGGAAATCATTGAAGAACTCGAGCCCCATCGTCGTCATGTTTATTGTGGCAGCTTTGCCTATATCAGCCGCTGTGGACGAATGGATACCAGCATTACCATTCGCACGTTGGTTGGTCATCAAGGACAACTTCATGTTTGGGCAGGTGGTGGGTTGGTTGCTGACAGCCAAGCCGATGCCGAATATCAGGAGACGCTCGATAAAGTGAGCCGAATTTTACCCGTACTGGCAGAAGATGAGGCATTGAGCACACCTATTCAGAATTAAGGAGAGTGGATGCAGTTACTCACCGCTGACAAGGCGTATTTCTCACCCCTAAATGTCTCCCCCCTGGGCAATACAATACAGACAGTGCCTGGGTGTGGGGATGGGCCTTGCCCTGGGTTTTGGCCGCGCTACGAAGGAGAGTGTTTCCTCGCTGATCACGGTGCGGCCACGCGACTATCACCGACCGACGTGGTCCGTGCATTTTCACTCACCCCTTTAGCGCGCCACGACAGCCGTATTCTCAATCGCGTGCGGCTATCTCCGCGCATCCTCGGTGGAGCGGATTTTCAACCCGCCGCAGTATTGATCGGGCTGGTGCCTAGGCCGTCAGGCATTCATTTGGTGTTAACCCAACGCGCCAGTCACCTTAAACATCACCCGGGACAAGTGAGCTTCCCGGGCGGAAAATGCGAGTCTATCGATCACGATAATATTGCCACCGCCACCCGTGAAATGTGGGAAGAAACCGGTATTCGCGTCACGCGCGACGCTGTCATTGGCCACTTGTGTCCCTTGCCCACGGTGACGGGCTATTATATTCATCCGGTGCTTGCCTGGGTGGATCCCGATTATCAGCCTTGTCTGGATCCCAATGAAGTGGCCGCCTGCTTTGAAGTGCCCTTAGATACCTTGTGTTATCCCGGCCACATCCGAGAACAAGCATTTTTAATCGACGGACAATGGCACCCTGTGAGTGCGTTTTATCATCACGATCATCTTGTTTGGGGAGCCACTGCCCAGCTGTTACGCGCGTTGATCAGTCAACTCACGCTGTTTCACTTTCCGGTCAATCGCACCATAAACCCTACCAACACTATGGACTTTGGCGCAATTTGATGCATATTTATCCAACACAAAACCGTACAAACCTGCCTACTTAATCGCACTAAAGCGCTTTTATTATTGATAGTTGTCACATTTTGGTGCAATAGTCCGGGCGACCCTTTTCATATCGCGATCTAGCGCTTGGTTTTCTGCGTGGAAATCGCCAGAATTCGCCTTCCCTGATTCCTGTTCCCTACAATGTGAGTAGTATTGTTATGCAAACRACCTCGACGACTGGTACCCGCGCAACCACGCGCCCGCGCTGGACCAAACAAGACACAACCTGGGCGCTTTCCCTTTTTGGCACCGCTGTTGGAGCCGGCATCCTCTTTCTTCCCATCAATGCAGGGATGAGCGGTTTTTGGCCATTGGTTGTGATGACCTTATTAGTTGGCCCGATGACCTTTTTTGCTCACCGTGGTTTGTCTCGTTTTGTGCTCTCGTCCAAAAACGCAGGCAGCGATATCACCGAGGTAGTTGAAGAGCACTTTGGCGTCGGCGCGGGTAAAATCATCACCCTGTTGTACTTTTTCGCGATTTACCCGATTGTTCTTATCTACGGTGTCGGCATCACCAACACCGTTGATTCCTTCTTGGTTAACCAGCTTGGTATGGCATCACCACCGCGGGCAATTTYGTCACTGGCCCTGATTTTGGGAATGATGGCTATCATGCTTCTGGGCGAGAAAATGATGTTGCGTGTCACCCAGTTCTTGGTTTATCCGCTGGTTGCCATCTTAGTATTTATGTCGCTCTATCTTATCCCAGAGTGGAACACCGCCGCCCTGTCGCAAGTGCCTTCAGCCGGCGATTTTGCTATCACTCTTTGGATCTCGATTCCGGTGCTGGTATTTGCGTTTAACCACAGCCCCGCGATTTCATCTTTCTCATTGGCCCAACGTCGCGATCATGGTGATGATGCAGAACAAAAGTCTGGCCAAATTCTAATGCGCGCAGCAGCGATGCTGGTTGGCTTTGTGATGTTGTTTGTGTTCTCTTGCGTCCTGTCGCTGACACCAGCGGACCTGGAAGCGGCCAAAGCAGAGAACATTGCGATTTTGTCTTACCTTGCCAACAAGCATGAGAGCCCATTTATTTCCTTCTTGGGCCCATTGGTTGCCTTTGTCGCGATTGTGTCTTCATTCTTCGGCCATTATTTGGGCGCACGTGAAGGTCTGAATGGCATAGTCGTGAAAACCCTGCGTAGTGCAGGTAAACCGATCAACCGCAAGAAAATTGACGTGTTTACCGTGGTCTTTATGATCCTCACCATTTGGTTGGTGGCGACCCTAAACCCAAGTATTTTGGGGATGATTGAATCACTTGGCGGCCCTATCATTGCCACCATCCTGTTTATTATGCCAATGTATGCCGTGAAAAACGTGCCAGCAATGCAGAAGTATTCAGGTACAATCACTAACGCCTTTGTTCTTATCATGGGCTTGGTCGCGATTTCAGCGATTATGTACGGCATGCTTTTTTAATTAACCATGACCGTTAATCAGCGCGCGCAGCAGGTGCTATAGGACTGCTGTTACTGGGGCATTAATCCCAGCCGCATTCATCGATGTTTGCGGGATAACCAGGAGCAGTGAACGCTGCTCCTTTCATTATGGCAAGCCACCGGCATTGCCAGCACAGTCAATACCATGGACGGATGGCGTAAACACTAAATCCATTGCCCTTAGGGCATTGACTGAGGTAAACACATGATCAGTGTTTTTGACATTTTCAAGATTGGCGTTGGCCCGTCCAGCTCGCATACTGTTGGCCCAATGAAAGCCGGCCAGTGTTTTGTTGATGCGCTTATTGCTAACCAACGCCTGACCGACGTCGACCGCGTGACGGTTGACGTTTATGGCTCTTTGTCTTTAACAGGCAAAGGCCACCACACCGACATCGCGATCATTATGGGCCTCGCAGGCAACAGCCCTGAAACCGTTGATATCGACGCGATCCCTAGCTTTGTTAAACGTGTCGAAGACACAGAGCAATTGCCGTTGGGCGAACAGCAGCATGTCGTCACCTTTTTGCGTGATGGCGGCATGAACTTTCACCAAACCAACCTCTCCTTGCATGAAAACGGCATGCGTATTCATGCTTGGCAAGGCGATGATTGCGTGCTGAGCAAAACCTACTACTCCATTGGTGGCGGCTTTATTGTTGAAGAAGCCGAATTTGGTCAACCTGCCATGCAAGCGGTGCAAGTCCCTTACGACTTTAATAGCGCAGACGGCTTGCTCGCACTGACGCAAGAAACCGGTTTTTCTATCAGCGGCTTAGTGATGGCCAACATGCGTAGCATGCATAGCCAAGCAGAAATTGACACCTATTTCGCCAATATCTGGAAAACCATGCAAGCGTGTATGTACCGTGGTATGGAAAACGAAGGCGTATTGCCGGGTCCATTGCGTGTACCTCGTCGAGCCGCTGCGTTGCATCACCAGCTCAAAACCACCGAAAAATACAACATCGATCCGATGTCGGTGGTGGACTGGGTCAATATGTTTGCCTTTGCGGTGAACGAAGAAAACGCCGCCGGTGGCCGTGTTGTAACCGCGCCAACGAATGGGGCATGCGGAATTATTCCTGCCGTCCTCGCCTACTACGATAAATTTATTGAGCCGGTCGATAAGCAAACCTATACCCGCTACTTTGCTGCATCCGGTGCGATTGGCGGCTTATATAAACAAAACGCGTCTATTTCTGGGGCAGAAGTGGGTTGCCAAGGTGAAGTCGGGGTCGCGTGTTCAATGGCCGCCGCCGGTTTGGCTGAACTTATGGGCGGTAATCCGCACCAGGTATGTATGGCAGCTGAAATCGCAATGGAGCACAACTTAGGCCTTACCTGCGATCCGGTCGCTGGACAGGTGCAAGTGCCGTGTATTGAGCGTAACGGCATTGCGGCGGTGAAGGCGATCAATGCATCACGCATGGCACTACAACGTTCTTCCGAGCCACGGGTGTCGTTAGATAAAGTGATCGAAACCATGATGGAAACCGGTAAAGACATGAACGCCAAATACCGTGAAACATCACAAGGTGGCCTAGCTGTCACCGTGATGTGCTAATCTCAGAGAATCACGCCAGGTAGCCATACGCTATCGAAAAGTAACGCGTTATATTGCTGACTAAAACCATCAAAAAGGCCCGGGACATCACGTCACCGGGCCTTTTTATCTGCGTTTACACCGCGCAAACAGACAGTGTGTTTTCCACTGCCCTCACAGGTATGATTTAAGCCGCGTGGGTGGCCATTGCAGGTTTTTTCGCATCACGTGTTAGCTCACCAACCGGAAGTACGGTACGGCCATATTCCTCGTTAAGCACCTGCGCCATCGCAAAATACATCGCGCTTAAACCACACACAATCCCTTCAAATCCGGCAATGGTGCCAATGAGTGTACTGCCGGTAAAATCACGCGCCGCGAGCAAGAAAAACAGGATAGTCAGGCTACCAAATACAAACTGTTTAGCACGGCAATAGCGCAATGAACCAATAAACATAAATCCAGTGAACACACCCCACAACACCAAATACCAACCCATAAAGGCAGCAGGGCTTGCGTCAGCTAGACCCATTTTTGGCATCACAATCAGGCCAACAAGCGTCAACCAGAACAAACCATAAGAGGTAAACGCGGTTGTTCCAAACGTATTGCCTTTTTTGAATTCCATGATCCCCACAATCACCTGCGCTAAGCCGCCATAAAACAGCCCCATCGCCAAAATCATGCTATCAATCGGAAAAAACCCTGCATTATGAATGTTCAATAATACCGTGGTCATTCCAAAACCCATCAGCCCTAAAGGGGCAGGATTTGCCAGTTTGTTTTCCATCAGTGCCCTACTTATTAAAAAAACCTATCAATACTCAAAATAAGCGCCAAAAACCACGGATAAAAGTGATCATCACGCGCAAAAACGCGGCAATATTACGGGTTACAGATTAGATGTAAATAACTTTTAGCGCTTAGCGTTGCTTTCATAAACAAGAGAGCCAAAATAGCCAATAAAACTGGGCAATTCCGGTTTGTTGATAATAAAAAAGCAGCAAAATGCTGCTTTTTTACTCAATTGTTCAAGCATAGCGCGTTAGCGGGTACTAAAGCCTTTACTATGCAGAAATTCTTTCATAAACGGACGCGCTTCTTTTTCCAATGTGGCAGACACTTGTTCGCTCCAGCTCATGTCTTTATTGCCGCCCGTGCGGGTTTGATAATACTCACGCACTTGGTTGTCATAGTCGCTTAGCGCCGCCTCATCAATGGCTTGATAGCTGTTTTCGTGCACCAAAAGCTGTGCGGGTAATTTAGGCTTGGTTTCGGGGTCTTGCGCCGGCACACCCAAGCACATACCAAACAAAGGCATCACGTGATTCGGCATCGCCAACAACTCGGCCACCTTTTCCGGCTGGTTGCGCAAGCCGCCGATATACACGCCGCCTAGGCCCATCGACTCCGCGGCCACCATCGCATTTTGCGCCATAATGGCACCATCAATCGCACCGATCAGCGTCTGCTCGGTAAAGCCTAACTTGGCGTTAGGGTTAATTTGTTCATGGCGATGAAAGTCCGCACACCACACTAAAAACTCGGCACAGTCGGCTACATACGCTTGGTTGCCCGCGTATTCCGCCAGTAAACGTCGTTTGTCGCTATCGGTCACACGAATAATACTGGTGCATTGTAAAAAGCTTGAGCTCGACGCCGAGCGCGCGGCATCAATAATCTGGCTCAGTTGCTCTGACGAAATGGGGGCTTGGCTAAATTTGCGAATAGAGCGGTGAGAAAGTAATGTCTCAATCGTTGGGTTCATTATGTTTCCTTATTAGACGTTGAGCCGTACAAGAGGGATGAGCTGGTTGTACACCTTTATGGGCTGACGCGCAATCAACACAATAGCGACGCTCTGCGGCCATATTACCCGTGATCTCCCGCCGGTCGTGCGATTCGGTATAGACGTTCACAGCAATCGGTTTTGCCTATCGGTGCAAAAGGGAAATTCGTCTTTTCTCTCCATCGCCTATCAGGCATAGTAACAACATTAATGCCAAAGGAGATGAATATGTTCGTCGTAATTTTCGGTCGCCCAGGGTGCCCTTTTTGTGTTCGCGCCAAAGACCTAGCGGAAGATCTTAAAACCAACCGTGATGACTTTAACTACCGTTATGTCGATATTCACGCAGAAGGCATCAGCAAAGCGGATTTGGAAAAAACCGTCGGCAAACCGGTTGAAACCGTGCCACAGATTTTCGTTGATCAAGCGCACGTTGGCGGCTTTACCGAATTCGAAGCCTACGCCAAAGAAAACCTCGGCCTGTTCCAAGACTAATCGGTTGAACCATCGATAAAAACCAGCCTCTTGGCTGGTTTTTTTGTTTTTGGCGGTCATTGATATATCGAGGTGCAACTACACTCATTGCGCAACCTGCAACTGAATAAAAAACAACGCTCCACCGCCCTCAGCATCGCGGTACCCCACATCACCGTCCATTTGCTGACATATCTCCCGCGTAATCGCTAGTCCCAGACCTGTACCAGCAACCTTGCGATTATCACCGCTGTCAGCCTGACTAAAACGTTGAAACAGTCGATCCTGAAACGCCAGCTCAACCCCAGGTCCACGATCTCTAATAGCAATTTCAACCAGCGTTTTATCAACAATTACCGAAACGTCTACCCACTCACCTTCTGGTGAGAATTTGATCGCATTAGATAAAAGATTGGTCAGTGCTTGAATCAATCTTGGTCCATCAACATTGACCGTCACAGCCGGCCAGTTATTTGGAGGGCGTATTTGTGTCTGAGTTTGATGCTGGTAGGATTTAACAGACTCTATCGCGTCATCCAATAGCGAGCCAAGGTCTTGCTTTTGTTTCTGAATTGGCATTTTTCCTGCCACGAGCTTTTCCATATCTAACAAGTCGTTTATCAGCAAGGTTAAACGTGTTGCGTTACGCTCGGCAGTATGCAGCAACTTGTTAGCCTTTGGTGGTAATTCCCCAGTTGCGCCGCCATTCAATAATCCTAACGCGCCTTTGATCGACGTTAAGGGTGTGCGCAGTTCATGGCTGACGGTGGCAATAAATTCATCTTTCATTTTGTCGAGTTTTTTACGCTCAGTAATGTCTTCGACAAGGGACCAGATCACCTTTCTTCCGTCCAACTCTGTGCTCAGCATGCCTTGCAAACGGACCGGATAACGACTGCCATCTTTGCGGATGTACTCTTTTTCAAACGGCCCATAACGACCCGTACTTTGCATACTTGCCAGCGCTTTTTGCTCCTCTGGCTCATATTCTTTAGGCGTGACATCCCAATAACTGAGGGAAACGAATTCTTCGCGGGTGTAACCCGTGGGTGCAACCAAAGCATCATTGAGATCAAGAAACTGTCCGGTGGCCAAATCGTTCAAAGCGATCCCGATAGGGGAAAAGTCAAACAAGCTACGCAACCTCGCCTCGCTCTGCTCCAAAGCTAAACGCGCCTGATGCTGTTCGTGAACATCTTGCAAATAACCGTGCCACAGTGTACTACCGTCGATCATTTTCTCCGGCGTCGCCTCGCCAGATATCCAACGATACCCCTTGCCCGGACAGTTGACCTGATAGGTAGATTGCCAGTGTTCTAACGTATTCGCCGAATGCTCGATGGATCGACTCACGGTCTCAATATCGCCAGGATGGATGCGCTCAAACGCAGGAATGGCATCTTCTGCAGCCTGTTCTGGTGTGATGCCGTACAACGTCTCTATTTGAGGGGAACTATAAGGAAAAACCATACGCCCATCGGGAAAACGACGGAATTGATAAAGCGTTCCCGGCAATAATGCTGCTAATTTGGTCAGCCGCTGCTGGCTCAAATTCTGGGTCAATACATCGGATAACCAGTTGCCGAGGAGGCGTAGAAACAGCTTTTCACCATCGTTATAATCTTCCGGGCGCGCAGAAGAGGACGACACGTTCAATGTGCCCCAAGGGCGGTCATAGACATTGATGACAACGCCAGCATAGCTGCCTAATGGTGCAGTTTTATAACACGAGTGTTGCTGAAACTCAGGGCGATCGGTATCGGCAATAAACTGTTCTTGAGTGGTGCTGCTGGGGGTCTCTGCCATCAAAAACTGACACCAGGTATCTTCTAATGCAAACTGCTGCCCTGCAACAATCGTTGTGTCTGGCGGCCCAGCTATCCAGTTAACCGTATACACCTCGCCTTTTATTTCACTGACAATGGCCAGTTCAGCCCTCAAGTAGTGCTTGGCCTCTTGCAAGGCATGATTGATTCTCTCATCCAGGCCCCCATAACTGGAAAAGGCAATGTCAGTCAGCACCGCTAACGCCTGATGATGCCGCTCCAGCTGCGTCAGGGCATTGCGCTCTCGAGTAATATCGATAATAAACCCCTCAAGCACCTGTGGATGCCTAGGATCTGTGTCTATACATTTACCGCGTTCCTCGACCCAACGATAACCCAGTGTACGATGCCGAACACGGTACTCAATATGCCATTCTTCATCGTTGGCCATCGCGTTAGTAACAGCTTCATCAACCAATGCAACATCATCAGGATGAACCAGATCCGCATAATCAACACGTTTATTATTTATCAAGTCCTCGGCGGTATAGCCACTGATGGTGTCGACTTGGTTACTGATATAAAGCATCGTCCAGCTTTTATCTGGCAAACAACGAAACGTGATGCCTGGTATGTTGTTAACCAGCGACGTCATTTCATCGTGGCTAGCCTGCAGTTGTTGCTGCAACGCCGTTGACTCACGTCGCTGATAGGTATCGGTCCAAATCAGATCCTCCACCATGCCAGCAAGGTTCTTTAGTTGTGCCACGTTTTCTTCACTAAACTGCCTTGGTTGGTTATCAATTAGGCATAGCGTGCCCAGTCGATAACCCTCGCTGCTGTGAATCGGCATACCCGCATAAAACCGAATATCTGGCGCACCGCAGACGAGCGGATTATCGCAAAAACGCGAGTCATCTAGCGCGTTTTCAATAATTAATGGCTCACGATCCAGAATGGCATGCCCGCAAAAAGAGATATCCCTTGGGGTTTCAGAGGCATCTACCCCCTGACGAGACTTAAAGTATTGTCGCTCCCGATCGACCAGTGACACCAGCGCGATAGGCACAGAAAACAAGTCAAGGCATAAGCGAGTAATGCGATCAAAGCGAGGGTCGGCACCACTGTTAAGCAGCTCGTTTTCATCTAGTGCCTGTTGACGCTCGGCTTCGTTATCAGGGATAGGTGGCGTTCGCATACCAAGGCTCCGGAGAATTAGCGATTAAGGGGCATTCATTGCTTGTACGACACAATTTCGTCCGTCATGCTTGGCGCGATACAGAGCTTTGTCCGCGAGCGCCAATAAAGACTCACTTGGTTCTGTCGGAAAGCGCTGATTGTCGGCAATGCCGGCGGAAAGCGTGCAAGAAAACGTGGCGTCATTCGCCTTGAACGTGATCGCTCCGAAATCTTCTCGTAACTGATTAACCAAATGCTCGGCTTGGTCAGCATCACAATCTGCCAATACCAGCGCAAACTCTTCTCCACCGTATCGGCCAAGCTTATCCGTATTCCTAAAATGCTGACGTAAAAGCGTACCGATTGCCGCGATCACCTGATCGCCAATAGCGTGACCATAGGTGTCATTCACGCCTTTAAAGTGATCAATATCCAACATGACCACGCTGAATACTTGCGACCGACGCTGCGCCAATTGCCATTGCTTTTGCAACGCGTCTTTGATGCTAGCGTGTTTCAATAAGCCGGTAAGCCCGTCTTGATGTTGCGTGCGGTTAAACACTCGAAATCGCTGTATTCTGCTTTGACACAGGCGCACCAAAAGATCCGTGTCCACCGGCACCTCAAGAATGGCATCGCCGTCTAGCAGCAATGATTGGCGACGCAAATCTGCGTTAGGGTCGCGAGAGAGGAAAATAATCGGCAAATGTGACCAATGCTCTGTCTGCGCGAGCAAGGCCACTAATTCAGCGCCCGTCACCTGCGGTAACCAGACACTGACAAGGATAATTTCAGGATTAAACTCACTGATACACTCAAACAGTCGTTCTGGCTTATCCAGTGTCGCGACGTTCATGTCTGCGTCTTCTAAAACAGATTGGCATTGCGAGACGAGGGCTGGGTCTTGATCAATCATCATAACCCGACCAGGTTCCGCGTCTATGTGACCAAGCATATGCGCAAACTTAGAGGCAAGTTTGGCCATGTCCAACGGCTTGGGATAATAACCTGCGCCTCCCGCGCGCAATGCTTGCAGCCTAGCTTTATAACTTTCCTCAGCACCAATGAAAAAGACGGGACATTGGAAGTGCTGCAACTTGGTCTTCCATAAAACTGCTAAATCGGTATCAGACTCGTCGTCCTGAATAGCATGATGGTCAATAAGCAGTAAGTCAGGTGCGTGTTTAGTCAATTGTTTTAGTTCGTTCGCATCCTTTATCCAGTACACCTGAAAACCAAAACGAGCAAACTGGGATTGGGCGTATTTCGCCAAAATATTATCGCGCTCGACCAAGCCGATAATAGGCGCCCCCTCCATAACCGGTTGCTGGATTGTTGTGGTACTTTGTATCGCTGACGCGCTATCTTTATGGTGCGCAGACTCAAGCGCTTCCATCCAATCAGTTGGCAGGCTGGTGGGCGGTTCTGTTTGGGATAAGCGCTTGGCAACCTGTTGCTCAAATTGACGGGCCGCTTCGCCGAGACTAGCAAAACCAAATGTTCCCGCCGCGCCCGCAATGGTGTGCAACCCAGAGTGCAACGCCTTTAACGTTTCCTGGTCATCATGGCCTAATAACAACTTATCATTGATGGCGTAAAGCCGTTTAAACTCCGAGGTCAGCCGTTTAGCGTACGCTTCCTTTAGCCTTTCAAGACGCTTTTCGGTGTCATTCGTCTTTTTGTTATCGTCCATTGAATTCGTCCCAAAACGCACGCACATCATCAGCTAATGTCATAGGATCGAAGGGTTTAGAAATAATATGACTCACGCCTAACGCTTTATAGCGCGCCACTTCTTCTGGATGAACTTTCGCCGTCATAAAAAGAATGAGCACCGAGTCATCAACGAGTCCGCGTTCCCGCATAGCGGTGAGTGTTTCTGGGCCATCCATATTTGGCATCATGACATCAAGCAGTATGAGTTGCGGCTTAAATCCGTCCACTTCCTGCAAGGCCCGCTCTCCCGATTCACAGGTTTTAAGAGTGAGGCCACCCACACCCTCGAGTGCTAGGGTAGCAATTTCTAGTATATCAGGATCGTCCTCTACATATAAAACTTTATTTAAAACAGCCATATACATTCCTTGCTCATTCGCCTAACGGTGTACAACAAATACGGCGACCCGTTCACTGCTAACAACTGACTAGCGTTTTGTCTTTAAATTTTAGTCGGTTGTATCTTGTAGCATAGTGCATACCGTCAGCTTCTGGTGGGACAGACAGATAATTTTTGCGCTCCAAACATGGTGCCCAGCCCAGAGAACAACGCAATTAACAACAACAGCCAATACAAGCCGGTGACGAGTTTTAGGGTTAGCATTGAGTTAAAACAGAAGATATATTGAAATGGACCCCAAAAATTGGACAGGTGCCTAAGCTCTGAATCATCACCTCCAGAAGGAGGAGAATCATGAGCAAGAAACGTAAGCAATACAGCGCATCATTTAAGTCCAAAGTCGCCCTAGCCGCGCTCAAGGGAGACCAGACCACATCCGAAATCGCCGCCCGGTTCCAGATCCACCTGACTATGGCCAGCGCTTGGAAGCGCGAGCTACTGGAGAATGCCTCGGACCTGTTCGAAGGCAATAAAAAATCTGGCAAGCAATCCGATGAACACAGTACTGACGAGCTTTATCGCGAGATTGGCCGACTGACGGTGGAACGCGATTTTTTGWCACGCAAGCTCGATCAGTAAGCCGKCAACAACGGTTGGCGATGATCGAGCATGGTCACTCTCAGATCAGTCTTGTGCGCCAGTGCGAGCTGCTCTCGGTGTACTATATCTCTCGTGCACAGTGTCAGGAG